>NZ_JBNFOB010000281.1:0-2681 GCF_057364565.1 Micrococcus sp. LASM2_SD2
GCGGCGGCGCGCTGCTGCGTGCTCATCGGTCCTCCTCTGCGTCCGTGGTGTGCGTCGGCTCGCGCAGCGTCTGCTCCTGCACCCGGTCGATCTCTCCGGTGTCCACGTCCTCGTCCGGGCCGTCCGGTCCGGTCCGCTCGAGGGCCGCGTCGCCGAGCGGACGGCGCGGGTCGGAGGCCAGCCGTCGCTCGCGGACGTCGTAGACGGGCGGCAGGGCGAGGGGCGGCATGGCCCACCATCGTCTCCGTCGGAGTGCGGCCACCCCGGCCGGGGCTGGTCGCAGGGGATCGTGAGCAGGAAGCAGGACCCCACGCCGAGCTCACCCCAGGCGGCGAGGCTGCCGCCGTGGATGCGGGTGTCCTCGGTGGCGATGGACAGGCCGAGCCCCGAGCCCCCGGTGGTGCGGGTGCGGGCCGGGTCGGCGCGCCAGAAGCGGTCGAAGACCCGCTCGACCTGCTCGGCGGACATGCCGATGCCGTGGTCCACCACGGCCACCGAGACGACCCCGCCGTCGCCGGCGACCACCACGTCCACCGGGCGGCCCTCGGCGTGCTCGATCGCATTGTTGACGAGGTTGCGGACGATGCGCTCGATGCGGCGGGGGTCCACCCGGGCCAGGAACGCATTCCCCTGCGGGACCACGAACACCTCCACCCCAGCACGGTCGGCGAGCGGCTGGGAGGTGAGGATGACGTCGTTGCAGAGCTCGAAGAGGTCGGTCTCCTCGAGGGCGAGCATGGCCGCTCCGGCGTCGAACCGGGTGATCTCGAGCAGGTCGGCCAGCATCGCCTGGAAGCGGTCCACCTGGTGGTAGAGCAGCTCGGTGGAGCGACGGTTGACCGGGTCGAAGTCCCCGCGGGAGCCGTAGAGGACGTCGGCCGCCATGCGCACGGTGGTGAGCGGGGTGCGCAGCTCGTGGGAGACGTCCGAGACGAAGCGCTGCTGCATCTGGGACAGCTGGGCCAGCTGGGTGATCTGGTCCTGGATGTTGTCCGCCATGCGGTTGAAGGAGGTGCCGAGGCGGGCCACCTCGTCCTCTCCGTGCACGGGCATGCGGACCTCGAAGTTGCCGCGGGAGAGAGTCTCTGCGGCGAGGGACGCCTGCTGCACGGACTGCACCACGAGGCGGATGACCGCGGCGGAGACCACCACGTTCAGCAGGACGAAGCCGGTGCCGAACAGCATGAGCACACGCAGGACTGAGTCGAGCGAGTTCTGCACGTCGGTGAGGTCGTAGACCAGGTAGAGCGAGTATCCGGAGCCCGGCGGCAGGATGACCTGGGTCCCGAAGGCCAGGGCCGGGGTCTCGGAGCCGTCCTCGTCGCGCACGGCCATGTGCGCGTAGTAGACGCCGGTCCCGCCGGCCACCGTGGACTTGAGGTCGGCCGGGATGGCCTCGGAGTCCAGTTGCACGGAGGAGACCTTGCCGATCTCCGAGGAGTCCGTGTCCGGCAGCGGCTCGAGGAGGAACTTCCGTCCGAGGGTCGAGGAGTCGCCCTCGAGGGAGCGCAGGGTCTGGGAGACCATGACGTCGGTGACCGGGGTCTCGGGCGTGCCGGCGAGGGTGAACGTGTCACGCACCTGTGCCAGGGAACGGTTCGCATCGGCCTCGACCTGCTCGAAGCGGGCCTCGACGAGGGCGTCGGAGATCTGCTGTGCGAAGAAGAGGGCGAGCAGTCCGGAGGCCACGAACGTGAGCACGCCGACCATGACGGAGGTGCGCAGCTGCAGGGAGCGCCGCCAGCCGCGGCGGAGTCCGGTGAGCCACCGCAGCGGGTTCAGCGACGAGCGCCGGTCCGGGTCGGGCTCGACGACGACCGGGATGAGCCCAGTGGCCGGGAGCGTGCGGGTGTCCCGTTCCTCCTGGTCGGGGGCCTGGGCCACGGGCTCAGCCCTGGCCGGCCTTGTAGCCGACGCCGCGGACGGTGAGCACCACGGTGGGGTTCTCGGGGTCCGGCTCGACCTTGGAGCGCAGCCGCTGGACGTGGACGTTCACCAGGCGGGTGTCGGCCTGGTGGCGGTAGCCCCAGACCTCCTCCAGGAGCATCTCGCGACTGAAGACCTGCCAGGGCTTCCGGGCGAGGGCCACGAGCAGGTCGAACGCGAGGGGGGTGAGCGAGATGGTCTCGTCCCCACGGCGGACCTGGTGGCCGGCCACGTCGATGTCCAGGCCGCCGATCTTCAGGGTCTCGGGGGCGCGGGTCTCGCCCTCGCGCAGGCGGGCGCGGACGCGGGCCACGAGCTCGGCGGGCTTGAAGGGCTTGGGCACGTAGTCGTCCGCACCGGACTCGAGGCCGCGGACCACGTCGGCGGTGTCGGACTTCGCGGTGAGCATGACGATCGGCACGTCGGACTCGGCGCGGATGATCTTGCACACCTCGATGCCGTCGATGCCCGGGAGCATCAGGTCCAGCAGGACCAGGTCCGGACGCACAGCGCGGAAGGTCGGCAGTGCGGAGGACCCGTCCTTGGCGAACGCCGGCTCGAAGCCGTCGTTGCGCAGGACGATGCCGATCATCTCGGCCAGCGCCTCGTCGTCGTCCACGACCAGGATGGTGGCGCGGGTCATCGGTGCCTCCTCGTGCTCGTCCGCCGCGCCGGTGCGCGGCGTCGCCTCGGCGGGGCCCGTCGCGGCTCCGCCCGTCGTCTGCCCTCCAGCCTATCGCCCCGGCCGCCCCCCG
>NZ_JBNFOB010000282.1:0-2638 GCF_057364565.1 Micrococcus sp. LASM2_SD2
GGCGCCCTGGCCGCGGACGTGCGCGCCGGCGGCGCACCGGTGGGGCACGGACCTCTCCGGGGCGAAGGCCACGGCCCTGCGCTCGGCCACGCACAAGACGATCGCCGAGTCCTCCAAGCTGCTGGACGAGGGCAAGTTCAACGTGGTCATCGCCAAGACGATGGAGCTGGTCAACGCGACCCGCAAGGAGATCGACAACGGCGTCGGCGCCGCCGACCCCGCCGTCCGCGAGGCCGCCGAGGCCGTGGCCAAGCTGCTGTCCCTGTTCTCCCCGTACACCGCGGAGGACATGTGGGCCATGCTCGGCCATGAGCCCTCCGTGGTGCGCTCCGGCTGGCCCGCGGTGGACGAGTCCCTGCTGGTGGAGGACACCGTCACCGCCGTGGTCCAGGTCAAGGGCAAGGTCCGCGACACCCTTGAGGTCCCGGCGGACATCTCCGAGGCCGATCTGGAGGCCGCCGCGCGCGCCTCGGAGAAGGTGCAGCGGTTCATCGGGGACGCCGAGATCGTCAAGGTGATCGTCCGCGCCCCGAAGCTGGTCAACCTCGTCGTCCGCTGACGCCGGCGGTCCGGGGAGGAGGCAGGCAGTGACGTCCGTGCAGCAGTGGCAGCAGGACTACCAGGCACGCGTGCGTGCCCGGCGGTCCCGCCTCGCCGGGCGCGTCCGCTACGGCCTGAAGCCGCCGCGCCGAGACCGCACGGCGATCGTCACCGACTCCTCCGCCGCCGTCCCGGCCTCCGTCCTGGCGCACCCGCTGGCCGTGGGACTGCGCCAGGTCCCCATGCCCGTCATGGTGGGCGAGCACACCTTCGCGGAGGGCGACGAGGCGCTGCACCACGAGCTGCCGTTCGCCCTGGCAGCGAACGAGTCCGTGCGCACCTCGCGCCCGGCGCCGGGCACCTTCGAGGAGGTCTACCGGGAACTCGAGGCCGCCGGCTACGCGCGGATCGTGTCCGTGCACATCTCGGCCGGGCTGTCCGGCACCGTGGACGCCGCGCGCGTGGCCGCCGGGCGGGTGTCGATCCCGGTGGAGGTGGTGGACTCGCGCACCACCGGCATGGCGCTGGGCTTCATGGTGATGGAGGCCGCCGTCCGGGCCGGATTCGGCCTGCCCGTGGAGGGGATCCTGGGATACCTGCGGGACGCGGGGGAGCGGGCCCTGGTGATGTTCACCGTCCCGAACCTGGAGCAGCTGCGCCGCGGCGGACGCATCAGCGCCCTGAGCGGCCTGCTCGGCTCCATGTTCCAGGTCAAGCCCGTGCTGGCCCTGCGCGAAGGCAAGATCTCCCTGGTGGAGCGCACCCGGTCGGTGGACAGGGCCGTGGAGCGCATGGCCGTGGCAGCGCAGGCGAAGGCGGAGCAGGAGCCCTGCGGGATCGCCGTGCACGGCTACGGGAACCGGCCCGCGGCCGAGGCGCTGGCGGACCGGCTGGGTCCGTACTCGCAGACACCGGTGGCCGTGGTGGACCTGCCGGCCGTGCTGGCCGCGCACCTGGGCCTGGGCGGACTCGGAGTCGTGGTGTCGCCGATGCCCGAGGACGCGGGGGCGGGAGGAGACGCCGACGGGACGGGCCGTCGTCGTCAGACCCGGTCGGGTCCTGCACAGGCGACCGACACGCCGCCGGCGTCCACAGACGAGGCCTGAGCCCGGCAGGGCGCGGCCGCGGGGCGGCACCGTGGAGGCATGAGCCCTCACCAGCCCCGCATCCCCGAGTCCCGGCAGGCCCCCGAGCCCTGGGACGAGTTCGAGCAGCTGCCTGCCGGGGAGGACCCTGCAGGCCAGACACATCCCGGACCTGTGGCGTCGTCGTCTCCCCGACGACGGCCCCGCACCGGAGGCCTTCGGCGCGGGCACCGAAGGCTTCGCGCGCCCGGTGCGGTGCGCACCGGGGACCCCTCGGTCGGTCCTGCCGGTCAGGGGTGCGGGTGCGGCCGCCCGTCCTGGTGAGGGGGCCGGGGCGGTCGAGGACCCGGTGGCGGCCACCGCCTGGGAGGAGGAGCCGCCGCGGGTGCCGGTGTTCCGGTGGCGGCTGGTCGGCAGTGCCGTCCTAGTGCTCGTCGTGGCCGTCGCCGCCTGGTGGGCCGTGACCTGGCTGCAGCGGCCGAGCACGCCGGACCCGGTGCCGGTCGACGTGCAGACACCGGTCCAGGACGGCGCGAAGCATCCGGAGGCACAGCAGGGCACCACGCCCTCCGACGGCGGCGGTGGGCAGGCGGGCGGAGCCACAGGAGCGGCCGATGCGGGGAAGGCGGGACGACCCACGGAAGCGGAGGGCTCCGGCGACCCGGACGGGCCCGGGGAAGCCGCCTCTGCCGCGCCGGCCGACGGATCCGATGCGCGGGTCCGCGTCCATGTGATCGGTCAGGTGCGCTCACCCGGGGTGGTGACGGTGCCGTCCGAGGCCAGGACGGCCGATGCGATCGCCGCCGCCGGCGGGACCACCGGGCACGCTCGGCCGGAGCGGATCAACCTGGCGGCGCCGCTGGTCGACGGCCAGCAGGTGCTCGTGCCCGGAGACGACACCACCGAGGAGCAACTCGAGGCCGTGCAGGCCCAGGCGCATGCGGTCGCGGACCCCGCGGGAGACCAGGGCGCAGGAGAGGGCGGCGGTCCCACGGCCGGGCAGCCCGGCGGCG
>NZ_JBNFOB010000283.1:0-2615 GCF_057364565.1 Micrococcus sp. LASM2_SD2
CCGCTGCCCAGGCCGCCGAGGAGGCCGCCGAGGCGAAGGCCGAGCAGGAGGCGGCGGCGCAGGCGTCTGCCGCCCAGGCCCCGGCGCAGTCCGTCTCCGGCACGCAGGCGGCGCGCAAGGCGCAGTCCTACCTGGAGTTCATGGGGTTCTCCCGCCAGGGGCTGATCGAGCAGCTGGCCTATGACGGCTTCTCCACCACCGAGGCCGGTGCCGCAGTGGACGGGCTCGGCGTGGACTGGAACGCGCAGGCGGTGAAGAAGGCGCAGTCCTACCTGGAGTTCACCGCGTTCTCCCGGTCCGGGCTGATCGAGCAGCTGGTCTATGACGGCTTCACCACGGACCAGGCCACGCACGGCGTGGACAGCCTGACCGTGGACTACACGGCGCAGGCCGCCAAGAAGGCGCAGTCCTACCTGGAGTTCATGGGGTTCTCCCGCGCTGAGCTCATCGACCAGCTGATGTACGACGGTTTCAGCGCCTCGCAGGCCGCGGCCGGGGCGAGCGCGGTCGGACTCTGAGGTCCGGTTCGGGCCGTGTCGGTTCGGCCGGTGAGGGACGTCGACGCGGTGGCCCTGGCGCCGGTGTGATGTGCGTCATACCCTGGGCGCATGGACGACACGGAGACCACCAGGTCAGCGTCGGAGGGCGAGGAGAAGGTCGTGCGGGCCGAGCGGGAGGTGGCCGCCCCGGCTGCCGCGGTGTTCGAGCTGATCGCCGATCCCTCCAAGCAGCCGCAGTGGGACGGGAACGACAACCTCGAGGAGGCGGCCACGGGGCAGCGGGTCCGGGAGGTGGGGGACATGTTCGTCATGACCTTGACCAACGGCCAGGACCGCGCCAACGAGGTCGTGGAGTTCGAGGAGGGGCGCCTGATTGCCTGGAAGCCCTCGCCCATGGGGGAGCCCCAGCCCGGGCACCTGTGGGGGTGGGAGGTCGTCTCCGAGGGAGAGGGCCGGTGCCGTGTGGTGCACACCTACGACTGGTCCGGCCTCGGTGACGACCCGAAGCGGCAGGCAAAGGCACGGGCGACGACCAGCGAGAACCTGATGGACTCCGTGCTCCGGCTCGCGGGTCTGGCCGAGGCGCTGCACTCCTGACCCGAGGGCCGCAGACGGCAGAGGGCCCCGCCGCCGAGAGAGTCGGCGGCGGGGCCCTTGCGCTGTCACGGATATCGGTGACAGATCAGGGGAGGTCGACCGTGGCGGGCCGCCGGAGCCCTTCTTCTCGTCCTTGCCGCGCATCGCGGCGATGGTCTTCACCACGGTGCCGGCGAGTGAGGTGCCGCCCCAGTAGGTGGCGGTGTCCCCGTGGACCTTGAGCACGATGTTGTCCGGGTTCTCCGGACCGCCGTCCATGAACATGTCCGCACCGGTGGACCACAGGTCCTTCACCACGGCGTCGTCCTCCACGAGGGTGCCCTGGCCGGAGAGGGAGACCCACGCCTTCTTCGAGGAGTAGGCGACGTTCACGCCCGGGTTGGCCCGGATGTCGTCGGCGACGGCGCTGGTCCTGTCGATGAGGAACAGGACGTCGCCGTCCTCCTCCGCGACCTGGGTGGACAGCGGGCGGCTCACCAGGCGGCCCGTGGTGGCGCAGACGGTGGTCAGCATCGCCACGTCCATCTTCGAGATGAGGTCGTGGACCGTCTTCACGTCCTCGTCAGAGGAGGAGAGCGTCGGCTCGTTCAGCATCGGATTCCTGTTCTCAGTCATGCGGCACACGATGGCACCGCAGGGCCCTCGGCGACGATGCCTCGGGTGCGCCGACGTGGGAATCCACGGCGAACGTCCAGGTAGGGACACCGCGGGGCCGTCCGTCATACTTCACCCATGGACCTGTTGCCCGCCCTGATCGCCGTCGGCTTCATCGCCCTCGGTGCCACCCTGCAACGGGTCTCGGGCATGGGGGTGGGCATGATCGCCGCCCCGGTGCTGTCCCTGCTGGTCGGGCCGATCGCCGGCGTCACCCTGTCCAACGTGGCGGCCTCCGTCTCCGCGCTCATCCTGTTCCTGCTGCTACACCGGCACGTGGACTGGCCGCGGTTCATCCGCCTGGCCCCGCTGCTGATCGCGGGGTCCTTCGCAGGCGCCTGGGCCGTGTCCGCGCTGGACCTGGGCTGGCTGGAGATCCTGCTCGGGGCCAGCATCCTCATCGCGATCGCCGCCGCACTCGGACTGCAGAAGAGGTTTACGCTCACCGGCGACGGGGCGGTCTACGGCTCCGGGGCGGTCGCCGGCTTCATGAACACCACCGCGGGCGTGGCCGGGCCGGCGCTCGCCGTCTACGCGGTGGCCGCCAAGTGGGAGCAGCGGTCCTGGGCTGCCACGCTCCAGCCGATCTTCCTGCTCGCCAACCTCACCTCGATCGGCACCAAGGCCCTCTTCGGTGCCGCCGTGCCCACGGACGTGCACATCCCGGCGTCCGTCTGGATCGCCGCGCTCGTGGCCGGACCCGTCGGCATCGCCGTGGGCACGCGGGTCGCCTGCCATGTGGACCCCGCCAAGGCGCGTATCCTCGCGCTCTGCATCGCCTCCGCCGGCGGCCTGCTCGCGGTCGTCCGGGGCGTGGGGAGCTGGCGTCGGCTGACCGCCGGTGCCCGTCGGGAGGCGCGGAGC
>NZ_JBNFOB010000284.1:0-2605 GCF_057364565.1 Micrococcus sp. LASM2_SD2
GCCGGTGCCCTGTCCGTGACGGTCATGGCGCGGTCGGCCTGTTCGGCGATCGAGGCCCTGGGGCGTTCGGGGTCGCCGCCATGGTGATCGCCGGCGGCGCGGCCGCGCTCATGGTCCTGGCTCCGGTCCTGCTGCTGGCGGCCCTGCGCGGCCGGCGGGCCGGGCTCGTGTCCGTCTCCAGCGCGCTGGCGGTCGGCATGGTCGCCGCCGGCGTCCTCGTGAACCTGACCTCCGCACTCGTCTGATCAGAAGGAGCACCCCATGGCCACCACCCTCCGCCAGTCCCGCACCACCGCACTCACCCCGGCGTTCGACGCGATCCGGCAGATCCCGTTCCGCCGCTCGCGCCCGCGCCTGGCCGGCGGCATCGTCTCCTCGCTCGCCGCGCACACGCACCTGAACGTGTGGCTGCTGCGTCTGATCGTGCTGCTCTCCTTCGCGCTGCCCGTCCTGGGCGTCGGCCTCTACCTGGCCGCCTGGGCACTGCTGCCGTGGGAGGACGAGTCCATCCCGGTCGAGCGCTGGATCGACTCGGCCCTCGGCCGCCGCGGCCGCTGACCGGCCCGGTGCCGGGAACCGGTCCGGCGCGGACGTTCCGGTGCACATCGGGGCGACCGTCCCGGAGGCGCTGACAGCACCCCGCGCGTCGTCGATAGTCTGGAGCCGCAGGCCTCCGGCCCCTCTCACCAGAGAAGCCGGACCGGCCTGCGGCTCCCGTCCTGTCCCTCCCCCGACCAGCCGTCGAAAGGACCCCTCCCCATGCGCGTCGGACTGCTCACCTCCGGTGGCGACTGCCCCGGCCTGAACGCCGTCATCCGTGCCGCCGTGCTCAACGGCATCAAGACCTACGACTTCGAGATGGTGGGCATCCGCAACGGCTGGGCCGGCCTGATCGAGAAGGACGTGGTGGAGCTGCCGCGCCAGGCGGTGCGCGGACTGTCCGGCACCGGCGGCACCATCATCGGCACCTCCCGCACGCACCCCTATGACACCGCCGGCGGCGGAGCCGAGAACATGAAGCGGAACCTGCAGGAGCTGGGGATCGACGCGGTCGTGGCGATTGGTGGCGAGGGCACCCTGGCCGGCGCCAACCGCCTCGCCAAGGACGGCCTGCCCGTGGTGGGCGTGCCGAAGACCATCGACAACGACCTCATGGCCACGGACTACACCTTCGGCTTCGACACGGCCGTGCAGATCGCCACGGACGCCATGGACCGGCTGCGCACCACCGGCGAGTCCCATGGGCGCTGCATGGTGGCGGAGGTCATGGGCCGCCACGTCGGCTGGATCGCCTTGCACTCCGGCATGGCCTCCGGCGCCCACGCGATCCTCATCCCGGAGGTCCGCACCCCGATGTCCCAGGTGGCCGAGTGGGTGACGCAGGTGCGGGACAAGGGCCGCTCCCCGCTCGTGGTGGTGGCCGAGGGCTTCGTCCCGGAGGGCCTGGACGACCCGCTGGCCGCCGCCGGCAACGCCAAGGACGGCCGTCCGCGCCTGGGCGGCATCGGCGACTGGGTGGCCCGCGAGATCGAGGACATGACCGGCGTGGAGTCCCGCGCCACCGTGCTGGGCCACATCCAGCGCGGTGGTGACCCGACCGCCACGGACCGCGTGCTCTCCACCCGGTTCGGCATGCAGGTCATGAAGCTGGTGGCCGAGCGCCGGTGGGGCCAGATGGTGGCCGCCAACGGCACCGAGATCATCTCCGTTCCCATGTCCGCCGCCCTGTCCGGCCTGAAGGAGGTGCCGCTCGAGCGCTACGAGGAGGCCAAGGTCCTCTTCGGACGCTGAGCGGGTCCATGGCACGGCAGGAGCACACCCTCGCCCTCGTGTCCCTCGCCTGGGCCCGTGCGCTCGGCCTTCCCGACGACGGCCTAGGCACCCTGGGTGGACCGGTCGCCCCGGGTGGGCCGGGCCCCGGGCGACGGGTGGAGTTCGTCCTCGGGGCCGAGGACGTGCTGCCCGGCGACGGTCCGCATGTGGCGACCGTCCTCCGCCTGGGCGAGGCGGCCGTCGTCGCCGGCCCGGAGTGGTTCGTGACGGCCTGCCGGGACGTGGACGACGAGGTGTTGGCGCTGGAGTCCACGCTGTTGCGCCTCGGCGCGACCCACGGGGCCCGCTCCCGCGGCGAGCACACCCTCTACTACGCGGACGAGGCGCCGGCGGTCGACCCGGCACGGTCGATCGCCGTGTCCTTCGACTCCGCCCACGCGCTCGAGGTGGCCGCCCTCTGCCCGGCGGACGACGTCACGGCAGCGGGGCTGCCGGAGTGGGACCACACTGCCGCCCTGGTGCCCGTGTTCGAGGACGGACAGGGCGGCGGAGTGGCCTGCGCTGCCGCCGGCTACGACGTGCTCTCCGGGATCGTGGCACGGCTGGGTGTGCTCGCCGTGCCCCACCTGCGCGGCAAGGGGCTCGGCGTCTACGCCGCGGCCGCCGCGATGGAGTCGGCGTGGCTGGACGGGCTCGTGCCCTCGGCGCGCGTGCCGGCGAGGGCCACACCGCCGCGCACCACACGGCGGTGGCGGTCGGCATGGAGCCGGTGGGGACGCAGACCTCGATCGGCTGGGACCCCGCCGCCTGAGGCCGCGGTCCGCTCAGCGGC
>NZ_JBNFOB010000285.1:0-2590 GCF_057364565.1 Micrococcus sp. LASM2_SD2
GCCTTCGCATGACGTGGCCCGGGATGGGGCGGGCCGGGTCGCGCACGGTCCCCTCGGGGCACGGCACTTGCTCTCGGGGCACGGGACGACGACGGCCCCTCACCTCGCCGGGGCGAGATGGAGGGGCCGTCTGCGCGGCCGGCAGCATGTCAGGCGTGGGTCGCACCGGGTCTGCCGGCGACGACCGGTCATGCCGGATTCAGACGCGGGCGACGCCCTCCGCAGTGCCGGGGGTGACGTAGCGGCTGGTCTGGCGCTGCCAGCAGGAGACGACCGCACCGATGGTCAGCACGGAGCCCAGCAGATGCAGGACCACGACGCCCTCGGGCAGGCCGGTGAAGTGCTGCCAGTAACCGACCGCGCCCTGGTAGACGATCACGCCGAGGACCATGAGGATCGTGGTCCGCTGGGCGCGGGAGGCCCCGGCGGTGCGGAACACGAGGACGGCGGTGACGATCGCGGCGAGCACCAGCGGGTACACCGGGATCGCATGGAGCCGGGTGACGAGGAGGGCATCGAAGCCGTGGCGCACGGCGTCCGGATCGCCCGAGTGCGGGCCGGTGCCGGTGACGACCGTGCCGAGGACCACCATCACGGCGGAGACGGCCAGGACGACGCGGGCGCCGAGCCGGGTGCCCGGGGTGGTGGCGCCGTCCACGAGGGCGTAGCCGGGGCCGTGCCGGTGTTCGTCGCGCACGCGCTGGCACAGCATGGCGGCGATCGCGATCATGATGCCCGAGGCGACGAAGTGCCCCCCGACGATCCAGGGGTTGAGCTGGGTCAGCACGGTGATGCCGCCCAGGACCGCCTGGAACACCACGCCGCCGAGGATGCCGACCGCGAGCAGGAAGGCCTCGCGGTGGCTCTCACGCAGGCGCCACAGCCAGACGACCATGAGGATCGCCAGGATGCCCAGGACGCCGGTGAGCGTGCGGTTGCCGAACTCGATGACGCCGTGGATGCCCATCTCCGCGGTGTTCACCAGCGAGTCCGGGGTGCACTTGGGCCACGTCGGACAGCCGAGGCCCGAGCCGGTCAGGCGCACGGCGCCGCCGGTGAGCACGATGCCCATGTTGGCGACCAGGTTCGCGACGGCGAGCACGACGGTGCCCGTCGTGATCGAGGTGGGGAGCCGGTCCGGCCCGGAGGCGAGGCGGGGAGCGGTGCCCGTGCGCTCGGCTGTGGAGGAGCTGCGGTCGGTGACGGTCACGTCAGCCGTCCTTTCGTGTCAGGTGTGCGGCGAGGCGGAGGCCGCGGGGTCTGTTCTGTTGCGGTGGAGATCGCCGGACGTCAGGGACGCCAGCGGAAGAGCCGGAGGGCCAGCAGCACGGCGGCCGCCGACCAGACGAGCAGGACGGCCAGGGCGCCGAGGTCCCAGGCACCGTCCAGCATCGCGGCGCGCAGGCCGTCACCGAGGGCGCCGGAGGGCAGCAGCCCGATCCCGTCCCAGCGCGGCGGGAACACCGTGCCGCCGAGTGCGCCGAAGAGCACCCACAGCAGGTTCGCGACCGCGAGCGTGGCCTCGGGACGGGCGGTGCCCGCCAGCAGCAGGGCCAGGGCCGTGAAGGCCACGGCACCGAGGCCGATCGTCACCAGCGCGGGCAGCAGGCCGGCGAACATCGGCGCCCAGCCCAGGGCCAGCGCCACACCTCCGATCACCAGCACCTGGACCGCCAGCACGGCCAGCACGGACAGGGCCTTGCCGAGGACGAGGCCGGCCGTGCCCAGGGGAGTGGTGGCCAGGGCGGCGAGCACGTCATAGCGGCGCTCGAAGCCGGTGGCGATCGCCGTGGAGGTGAAGGCCGAGCTCAGCACGGCCAGAGCGAGGACTCCCGGTGTGGCGACGTCCAGGCCGCTGCGGCCCGGCTCGTCCAGCAGTCCCGTGACGTGGATGCCGATCAGCGCCAGCAGGGGCAGCACGAGGGTGACGACCAGCTGCTCGCCGTTGCGCAGGGCCGTCCCCGTCTCCAGGCGTGCCTGGGCGAGGATCCGGGCCGGCAGGGAGGCAGGGGCGGCGGAGGACGGGAAGGCGAGCGGGCCGTCGTCGGGACGGGCGCGGTCTGTGGTGGGCGCGGTCACCGGCTGACCTCCTCGAGGACGGCCTCGAGCCGCTGGGAGGCACGGTCCCAGCGGCGGGGGGAACAGGCCGTGGCGGGCCCAGCCGGAGGCCAGGGCAGCCATGGCGCGGGGGAGTCCACACCCGCGACGCGGGCGGTGCGGCCGTCCGCGCCCACCCCGGATCTCCGCGGGGACCTCCGGGTCGGCGGCCCACGCGGCCACGGCCTGTGGGTCCGGGTCGCCGAAGTCCACGTCCACCACGTCCCCGTTGCCGATGCGGGTGAGCTCGGCGAGGGTGCCGCGGCGGACGATCCTGCCCTCGGCGAGGATGGCGACGTCGTCCGCCAGGCGCTCGGCGTCGTCCAGCAGGTGGGTGGTGAGCACGACGGCGGCGCCCCGCTCGGTCTGCTCCCGCACCACGTCCAGGACGAGGGGGCGGGTCTGCGGGTCGAGGCCGGCGGTCGGTTCGTCCAGGAACAACAGGTCGGCGCCGATCCAGTGCGGCGGCGAGGCGACGGCGCTGGCGCTGGCC
>NZ_JBNFOB010000286.1:0-2493 GCF_057364565.1 Micrococcus sp. LASM2_SD2
CGCCGGTCCGCGTCCGGGGCGACCACGGCGGCCGGCGCAGACGACGGGGCCCGCACCGGATGGTCCGGTGCGGCCCCGTCGTCTGCGCGTCAGGCTCAGGCGGCCTTGCGCAACTTCTTCAGCTCCTCGCGGGCCTCGCGCAGCGCGGCGGTCTGCTCGTCGCGGGCGGCGTAGATGGCCTCGACCTTGTCCGCCTTGGCGGCGTTGATGGCGTCCACCTTGTCCGCCTTGGCGGCGTTGATGCGCGCGGCGCGCTTCTTGGCGGCCTTCTTGCGCTTGCCGGAGCGGTTGGCGACCGAGTCGGCCATGATGCCCACGCCGGCACCGACCAGGAACAGGTCCTTGGCCACGGAGGTGCCCTCCTGGGAAGGACGCACGCCGTCGGCCTCGGTCATCTCCGGAGTGTTCAGGTACATGGACATCAGGCCGCCGGAGAAGGCGGTCAGCGCGGCGCCGGCGAGCCAGCCCGGGACCATGGGCAGCAGCAGGGCGGCGCCCGTGCCCACCTCGGCGGCGACCAGGAAGTTCTTGAACTGGGCCGGGCTCAGCTTGGACAGCTGCGGCACGCCCTTGACGGCCATCTGCTGGAGGCCGGCGGCCTGCTCGTCGGAGAGCTTCAGCTTGTTGATGCCCGAGTTGAGGATGAACGCGCCGGAGGTGAGGCGCAGGGGAATCTGGACGATGCTCATGGATCGCTTCCTTCCAGTCATGCCCGCGGCACGCTCAGGTGCGCGAGAGGACGTCTGTAGTCGTCAGGGTCTACAGCAGTCCACACTACCCAACACGGCGCGCGGATGCGCCACACGGCGCCACGGACCCGTCGGCGACCGGGTCCATGGCCGGGCCGGGTGAGCAATCACTCACCGTCCCGGTCTGTGCACGTGCGCACGCGTGCGGGACAATAGCGGGCATGCTCCCCACCTCTGACGCCTTTCCCGCGCTGACCGCCGCCGGCACCGCGGACTACGGCTGGCTCGGCAACGCCGTCGTCGCGATCATGGAGGCCGTCGGACCGGTCGGCGTGGCCCTCGCCGTCTTCGCGGAGAACCTGTTCCCCCCGATCCCGTCCGAGCTCATCCTCCCCCTGGCAGGGTCACCGCCGCCGGCGGCGCCTTCTCCCCGCTCGCGGCCACCGTCTGGGCGACGGTCGGCTCCGTGGTGGGCGCGCTGGCGCTCTACGGCCTCGGAGCCGCCCTGGGCCGGCGCCGCATGTACCGGGTCGCCGACCGCCTTCCCCTCGTGGACGTGGACGACGTCGAGGCCACGGAGCGCTGGTTCGCCCGCTACGGCACGTGGAGCGTCCTGATCGGCCGCCTGATCCCGGTGTTCCGGTCCCTGATCTCCATCCCGGCCGGCATCGAGGGCATGCGCCTGGGCCTGTTCGTGCTCTACACGACCCTCGGTTCGGCCGTGTGGAACGCGCTGCTGGTCTACGGCGGCTACCTTCTCGGCGCGAACTTCCACCTGGTCTCGGACTACGCGGACCTGTTCTCCAACGTGGTGGTGGTCCTCGTGGCGGTCGCCCTGGTCACCTGGGCGGCGCTGCGTCTGCGCCGCAACCACCGCCGCGCCAAGGACCCCGACTTCCGACCGCGCACGGCGGACGAGACCGCCTCCCACATCGACTCCCTGCTCTCCTCCCACGACCCGCGAAAGTGACCCCCATGTCCTCCCCCGCCGCGCCGTCCCCCCGCCGCCGTTCCCGCGCCCTCCTCTCCGCCGCCGCCGTCGCGGTGCTCGGCCTGACGGCCTGCGGGCCCAAGGACGAGGCGGACCGCGAGGCGCCGCCGTCCCCGACCTCGTCGGCGTCGGAGGCGCAGTCGCTGCCGCCGATGGACATGGCGCCGTTCACCATGGACGTGCCGGTGCACGACCTTCAGATGCTGCCGGGCACCACCCTTCGTGCGATCAGCGGCACCGATCCGGACTACGACGGCGCCTGGTTCGCCGTCCCGCACGCCGCCTCCTGGACGCGTGCGATGGAGGACGAGGTGCAATCCCGGGTGGACGCCTTCGTCCGGGACGCCTCGGACCAGGACCTCCGCCTCGATGTCCAGCCCCTGTTGACGGTGGTGGGCCCCTCGATCGCCGCCGCCCGCATCGTGTCGACGCAGAAGCGCGAGGAGGACGACATCGCCGCCTCGCGCGTGGTCTGGTACGACGCCGCGAACCGTCGCGTGCTGGACCCGCAGGACCTGTTCAGCGAGAGCGGCTGGAACGCCCTGCGGCATGAGCTCGCCTCCCGCCTCGCCGAGGACCCGGACGTCAACCAGGACCGCCTCGACGCCGCGGTCCGGGACCCGGACGCCGTGGAGAACCGCCGTCTCTGGGACGGCATCGTGTTCCTCGAAGACGGCAGCCTGCTCCTGGAGGTGGACCAGGGCGCCCTCGCCCCTGCGGACGCCGGGGTCCTGACGGCGCGCGTGTCCGCAGACACGCTCGGCCCGTGGCTCTCCGAGGCCGGCCGGCGCGCCGGACGCGGCCCGGAACCCG
>NZ_JBNFOB010000287.1:0-2472 GCF_057364565.1 Micrococcus sp. LASM2_SD2
GACGCGGACCGGTGCGCGGAGGTGACGGACGTGGCGGAGGGGGGGCCGGGCCGTCGTCGTTGTCCTGCTCCTGCTGGGGGCGGGGCAGATCGGACGAGGACGCCGTGGGGCTGAAGCGGCCGCGGCGAGCGCGGCGGGCGCAGGGGCGTTGGCGACCGCGAGGAGGTCGTCCGGGCCGGGACCGGCTCGTAGCGCTCCGGCAGCTCCAGGCGCAGGACCTCCCAGCCCTTCGGCGGCGTCATGGACGCGGCGTGCTCGCCGCAGAGGTCATAGGTGTGCGGTTCGGCACGGCGCGAGAGCGGACCGATCACCATCGCCGAATCGGCATAGTTGTACGTCAGGGTGGCCAACGCGTTGCGCTGGCACCCCGTCTTGCTGCATCGACGCATGGCTCCCACGGCGCACCAGCCTACTCGGGATCGGGCCGCACAAGGATGACCTAGCCTGTGGCCATGTCCGATTCGCCGTTCGCGCCCCTGCAGTTCTCCCCCGAGCCGTGGGAACAGCCGCACGAGGAGTCCACGGAGGGTTCCGACGAGACGGGCGGCGGTGCCGGCGGGAGCCGGAGGCGTGGGGGCCGGAGGCGTGCGGTTGCGGGCGACATCCCGGTGCGGTCGCGTGACCGGCACGGTCGGGGTGTCCGCCATCCGGTGCCGCTGGGCCGGCGGGCACAGCGGAGTCGGCAGGACCGGCTGGAGGAGGCCGTGCAGCAGGCCGTGGAGAAGCTCGGCGGGCTGGGCGAGCCGGGGCTGCTGGGCGTGGTGGTGCGCGTGCAGCGCATCCCGGACCACGCGGACGCGCTGCTGAGCCGGATGCGCGCGGGGATGCGGCCCGGGCCGGAGCAGCTGTGGTCCAGCCTCGCCAGGCGCGGCGACGGGACCCTGGTGGTGACCCTGCACGAGCGCCCGATCCTCGCGGCCGTGGAGGCGGGCGAACTGGACACCGCGGTCTACGCCACCGTCCTGGCCCGCTGCGCGGAGGCCCTCGGCCGGGACCCGCAGCAGCTCGACCCCGGCTGGGGCGACCTCTGAGGGGTGCCCTCTCTTGCGCGGTGTGGGGGCGAACTTTCCCGCAATTCCGCGCAAAATTCCGGGAAGGTTCGCCCGCAAGACTCCTGAAAAGCCGTCAGCCCTGCTGCATCTTGCGCAGCCGCCGGCGCTCACGCTCGGACAGGCCGCCCCAGATGCCGAAGCGCTCGTCGTTGGCCATGGCGTAGTCCAGGCACTCCTGACGCACCGGGCAGGCGCCGCAGACCTTCTTCGCATCCCGGGTCGAGCCGCCCTTCTCCGGGAAGAACGCCTCCGGGTCGGTCTGGGCGCAGAGGGCGTCCACCTGCCAGGCGAGCTCGCCCTCGATCTCGGCCGGCTCCATGGCCAGCGGCAGCACCTGCCACGGATCGTCCTTGAGGGACGGGGCACCCTTCGGCTGCTGCGGCGCCGAGGAGGGGAACAGGGCGGTGACGGTGCCGCCCTGCGACTGCTCGTCCGGCTGCTCCTGCGCGTCCTCGTCCAGCCCGTGGGCCGTGAGGAACGCGGTGGCCTGGTCCTCGAGCGAGGCCTCCTGCCAGCGCCCGGCCTGCGGGTCCGCCGGGTCGATGAACCAGTCAGCGGGGACGCTCCGGTCCGGGGACGCGGCGGGCGCAGCAGCGCTGCGCCGGACGTCCTCAGCTCGTTGCGTGTTCTCCATGACAGGGTCCTTCCGGAGGCGTGCACGTGGGTGGTTTGCGGGCGACCACCGCACGGCATCTGCATGCCGGCCCGGCACCGGGGACACCCGGTTCGGATCGCCTCTCGACTGCCTCAATTACACCGGTGTAACTCCCTGTTCGTCAAGCCGAGTCCGCACTCGGAAGAGCGCCTCGGACCCCCTATAGCAGACCCGCCTCGGCGTGCCACACTGGGGCGCATGGTCACCCTGTCACGCCCCGATTCGAACGCCCCTCTGGCCCGTCGCCTCGAGGCCACCGCACGCCCCGTGCTGATCCACCTGCCGGGCTCCGCGGACACGGATTCCGGCGTGGACGCCCGCATCGAGATCTCCGGGTCCGTGCTGATGACGTGGGCCGCCAAGACGGCCGCCCTCTGCGCGGCCGAGGACCTCGACGACGGCACTCGCCTCCGCCTGGACCTCCCCGTGCACTGGATGTCCCTGGCCGTCGCCTTCGGCGCCGTCTGCGCCGGCGTGGAGCCGACCTTCCCGGCCGAGGCCGACGCCGCCGACGCGTCCCGAGGAGACGCCGCCGAGGACCCTGCCGAGACCACCCCCCGGCTCGGCACCGGACGCCTCGGTGGAGGTGGACGCGGTGGTCACCCAGGACGCCTCCGCCCCGCTGCTCCGGGCGCGCTGGGCCTGCGCCTCGCGCTGCCGCGCGACCTCTCCGCCGTGCGCGCCCACCCGGAGGAGGTCTCCGCCGCGGACGTGGACATGGCCGAGGCCCTGCTCGGTGAGGCGGACCGCTTCGCGGACACCCCG
>NZ_JBNFOB010000288.1:0-2457 GCF_057364565.1 Micrococcus sp. LASM2_SD2
GTGCCGCCCAGGGGCGCGGCGGCGAGCAGAGCGCCGGCGCGGCGGGCGGTCTCACGGCGGAGCGGTGGTGCAGCTGGCGTCTCGGTCGGCATCCATGGTGCTTCTCCTCTGACAGGTGATCGGTGATCTCTTGCAGACCGTCCGCCGCGGATCAGGCCCCGTGGGGCTCCCCTCGCCGCGGCGTCCGGCGATGCGCCCCACGCTAGGCAGGGGTGACGCCGTGCCTCCACGCCCGGGGCGGGCATTCGACACCTTGGTGCCGGAACCCGGCACGGACGTCGACGTCGTGCGGCACCCTCGGTCGGCACCGTGGTCCATCCACACCGGGACCGTCGGCCTGCACCCGGTCCCCTCGGGGCGGCACCGTGGTGCCGGAACCCGGCCTACGACGACGGCGACGCACCTCGAGAAGGTGCGTCGCCGTCGTCGGGACGCGTCTGCCCCGGTGTCCGCGGACGGCCCCGTCCACGCGTGCTCCACACAGACGGACCCGCCCGGGGAGCGGTGCTCCCCGGGCCGGGTCCGGTGGTGAGGTCCAGGCTCAGCGCCTGGCGGCGATCACCCGCGTGAGAGGGCTCAGCGGGCGGTCAGCGAGACGTCGTCCAGGCGGAAGATCGTGGCGCTGTCGGAGTCCTCCTCGCCGCGGAAGAAGACGGTGACGTCCTTGCCGGCGAAGCGGGACAGGTCCACGGTGTGGGTCACGTAGCCGCGGCCCTTCTCCATGTTGGAGTGCGTCTTCAGGGTGTAGGAGCCGTAGCCGTCGTTCACCATGACGCGCATGCGGTCATAGGCGATGTAGGTGCTCTCGTTCGAGTCCACGCGCAGCGCGTAGGACAGGGTCGAGGTCTTGCCTGCCGGCAGGGCCACCTTCTGTTCGACGGTGGCGGTGTTGCGGTAGCCCAGGCCGTTCATGGTGGCGTGGTAGCTGCCGGTCTTCGAGTTGGTCGGCGAGTACACCGGGGTGGAGTTGCCGGTGCCCTGCCAGCCGGTGGCGCCGGACTCGAAGCCGCCGTTGGTCAACAGCTCGCCGCCGATCGGATCCGGGTCGACCGGGTCCGGGTCCGAGCCCTCGCCGAGGGAGGCCAGGGTCTTCGCGGCGTCCACCAGGCCGGCGCCGCAGCCGCCGGAGCAGGTGCCCGGCAGGGGGCGGGCGTTGCTCTTCAGGGCCGACTCGATCGCCGACGGGGTCAGCGAGCCGTCCTTGGCCAGCATCAGGGCCACGGTGCCCGCCACGTGCGGGGTGGCCATGGAGGTGCCGTTGTAGGAGGCGTAGGTCGGCGTGGTCGGAGTCGTGGCACCGGCGTTCACGGTCGAGATGATGTTCGAGCCGGGGGCGGTCACGTCCACGCGGGCGCCGTAGTTGGAGAACGAGGAGCGGTTGCCGTTGGAGTCCGAGGCGGCCACGGTGATGACGTTCTCGCAGTTCGCCGGGCGGGCCAGGGCGGCGTCGCGGTTCTCGTTGCCGGCGGCGACCACCACGGGGACACCGCGGGAGACGGCCGAGTTGATCGCACTCTGGTAGGTCGAGCCGCAGGAGCCCGAGCCGCCCAGGGACATGTTGATCACGTCCACCGGGTTCTGGTTCTCCGGGACGCCGGGCACGGAGCCGCCGGCGGACCAGACGATCGCGTCCGCGATGTCGGACAGCGAGCCGCCGCACTTGCCGAGCACGCGGGCGTGCTGGATCTTCACGTTCGGGGCGACGCCGACGACACCCTCGGTGTTGGCCACGGCGCCGATGGTGCCGGCCACGTGGGAGCCGTGCCAGGAGGAGTCCGACCCCTGGGGCTGACCGCACTGGCCGGCGACGAACCAGTCGCCCTCGTCCTGCGGGTTGGAGTCGCGGCCGTTGCCGTCACCGGCGGCGGTGGAGCTGGAGATGAAGTCGTAGCCCGGGACGGTGTTCGCGTTCAAGTCCGGGTGGTTGGTCTGGCCGGTGTCGATGACGCCGACGGTGACGCCGGAGCCGGTGGAGTGGTCCCAGGCGCCCGGCACGCGCATGCCGTTGGTGCCGTAAAAGCCCCACTGCTGGCCGTACAGGGCATCCTGCGGGCTGAGGCTCAAGGTCATGATGGCGTCCGGCTCGACGGCCTCGACCGACGGGTCTGCCTTCAGGTCCTCCATGAACTTCGCGGAGGCGGCCTTGTCCAGCTTCTTGGAGGCCTTGACGACGTGGGAGCCGGTGGCGGTCTCGCGCAGCTCCTTGACGGAGACGCCGGCGGCCTTGGCGGCCTTGCCCCACGCGAGGGCGCGGCCCTTCGCGTTGCCGGCGGCGGCAGCGGTCTCCTTATAGGTGACGATGAACTGCTCGTAGCCGTCCGCGTTGGGGTCCTGGGCCTCCATGCCCTGGGTGATGAGGTCGGCGACCGGGGTGGCCAGCAGCGGGGCCTTCTCGGCGGCGGCCGGAGCCTCGACGGCGGTGGCGGCCGGAGTGGCGGCGAGGGCGGAGCCGGCGAC
>NZ_JBNFOB010000289.1:0-2448 GCF_057364565.1 Micrococcus sp. LASM2_SD2
CCGACCAACACGCACAGGGTGCGCGGGAAGGCGGGGGCGAGTGCCGTCGTCGGGCCTCAGACGCGGCGCGGGAGCGCCAGGTGACGCTGCGCCGACGCGCCCGCAGAGTTCAGCGGCCGCGGCCGAACAGCGAACGCCAGCTGATGCCGACGCCGCGGTTCGAGACGTTGAAGATGCCGAAGCGGCGACCCACACGGGGGCCGCCACGGCCCACGGAGGCGGTGGTGTTCTTGCCGATGCGCTTGCCGATGCGGAACATGATCGGATCCTTTCGATCGTCGGATGCTGTGGAACGGCCTACGCTACGACTCCGCCCCGAGCAGGGCCAGCGTGCGCTGCCTGTGCAGATCCCCAGAGTCCTCGGAGATCAGGCCTGGTGCGAACCGCCCGCACCACCCCTGTGGCGCTGACGGCCCGGCCAGTACTCGCCGCCGGCCGGATCGCCCGGCACGGTCCTCATGGCCGTGGTCTCGCCCTCGCGCCACAGCTCCACGCCCTTGGCCTCAGGCAGGGAGGCGGCGCGGAACACCGGGTCCAGGCCCTGCTTCCGCTGGTCCTCGTAGTCCTTCAGCATCTTGATGGCCAGCCCGCCCAGCGGGATGATCGCCACCAGGTTGATGGTCGCCATCAGCGCGGAGAACGTGTCCGCCAGGGACCACACGAGCAGCACCTCGCCGAGCGCGCCGCCCACCACGCACAGCAGCACCAGCACGCGGAACGCCGTGATGAACGCCGGGGCCTTCGCGCCGGCCATGAACTGGATGTTCGCCTCGCCGTAGTAGGTGTTGCCCAGCACGGAGGACCAGGCCAGGAAGAAGATGACCGCCGTCAGGAACGGGCCGGCCCACGCGCCCACCTGCGAGCCCAGCGCGGACTGGGTGACCGCCATGCCGACGGCCTCGCCGTCGCCGTAGGCCGGGTTGGACAGCAGGATGATGAACGCGGTGGCGGAGCAGACGATCAGGGTGTCGAAGTAGACGCCCAGGGACTGCACGAAGCCCTGCTTGGCGGGGTGGGACACCGCGGCGGTGGCGGCGGCGTTCGGGGCCGAGCCCATGCCGGCCTCGTTGGAGAACAGGCCGCGGCGCACGCCCTGCATGATCATGGCCATGCCGACCGCGGCGCCGGTGACCTGCTCCAGACCCAGGGCGTGACGGACGATGTGGGTGATCATGGCCGGGACCTCGGTGATGTTGAGGGCCACCACGAACAGGGCCACCAGGATGTAGGCCGACGCCATGACCGGGACGATCACGTTGGTCACCGCGGACAGGCGGCGCACGCCGCCGAAGATCACGGCGCCCGTCAGCACGGCCAGGCCGATGCCGATCACCCACGGCCAGGAGAAGGTCATGCCGCCCAGGGTGAAGGTCTCGCCCCAGTTGGCCACCACGGATTCGGAGATGGAGTTCGACTGCACCGCGTTGAACACGAAGCCGTAGGTCAGGGTGATCATCACGGCGAACAGGACCGCCATCCAGCCCTGCCCGAGGCCGTGCTTGATGTAGTAGGCCGGGCCGCCCACGAAGCCGTCGTGGCCGCGGCGCTTGTACAGCTGGGCCAGGGCGGACTCGATGTACGCGGTGGCGCCGCCGAACAGGGCCAGCAGCCACATCCAGAACACGGCGCCCGGGCCGCCGATCACGATGGCGATGGCCACGCCGGCCACGTTGCCCGTGCCCACGCGGGAGGCCGCGGAGATGGTGAACGCGCGGAAGGCGGACACGCCGTCCGCCTTCTCCTCGTCGGTCGGCTTGGCCAGGACCGAGCGGACCATCTCCGGCAGCATCCGGAACTGGACCGCACGCGTGCGGACGGTGAAGAGCACGCCGGCGACCACCAGGAGGGCGATCACCACGTACCAGTAGATGTCATTGAACGCCGTGACGGCGTCGGTGAGTGCTTCCATGGAACGCCACCCTACTGGGGAATCCCGGCACGTCAGACGCGTGCCGCAGGGGGAGCGGGTCCCGGTCTCAGCCGGTGGGGATGTCCACCTCGTCGCAGTCCATGTGACCGGAGGCCAGGCCCTCCCAGGCGCGGGCGATCCGGTCCAGCCGGTCCACCTGCTCGTCCCGGCCGGTGCCGGCGAGGGTGTTGCGCGCGATGGACCGCGCCAGGGCGTCCGCGAGCTCGTTGCCGTGATGGCCCACGTGCCCCTTGATCCAGCGCACCTTCACGGTCTTGCCCAGTGTCCCGATGTAGTCGCGGATCTCCAGCAGGTGCCGCAGCGACTTCCGGACCCGGTCCCCGCGGGCGCCGCCGAGGGTGAGGGGCTCGGCCACCGCGTCCCGCAGCAGCGCCAGGGCCGCACGGGAGTCCGAGTGCATCACCACCGGGCGGTCCTGTGTGCCCGCCCAGGCGGCCACCACGTAGCCCAGCAGGAGGGCGTCCAGCTCGGACTCCACCGGACGGGTGGCGCCGGGGACGGTGCGGGCGGCCCACAGG
>NZ_JBNFOB010000290.1:0-2440 GCF_057364565.1 Micrococcus sp. LASM2_SD2
CGGCTGGCCCCGCGCCGCCTGGGCCGGCAGCCGGCCTGCTGCCGCCTTGGCCGGCTGCGTGAGCTCGTTCGTGATCGGGGCGTCCAAGGGCACCACCGACTTCCCCGGCACGTCCTACCGCGGCGGCTTCGAGGCGGGGTGGAGCAACGTGCTGAACCAGCCCGCCTACTTCACGTGGTGTTCGAACGCCGTGATCGCGGTGACCTCGCTGGTGCTGGCCGGAGCCCGCCGGGCACCCCGCTCGGACGCGTTCTGGGCCGTGCGGGCGGCGGGGCTGGGGTCGGTCATGGTCACCGGCCTGGTCTACAACACCGTCCTGCGCGGCCACGGCCAGGACACCCTCCTCTACCGCGCCAACGACGCGGTGCAGCACATCGTCAACCCGCTGCTCGCCCCCATCGTGTGGGCCGCCTTCGACCCCCGGGGCCAGCTCAACCGCCGACGACGGCTCCTCGCCGCCGCCCTGCCCCTCACCTGGGCGGGGGTCACCATGCCGCGGGCCGCGGGTGGACTGGTACCCGTACCCCTTCCTGGACGTGAAGCGCTTCGGCGCCACCGCCGTCTCCGGGGTGCTCGCCGGCATCTTCACGCTCTTCTCCGGGCTGCTCCTCGGCCTGACCGAGGCCGACCGGCTGATCGCTGCCCGCCACGGCCGCGGCTGACGGACGGCCGGGGCAGACGGTCAGACCTGCGTGGAGCCTCCGGCCGCACGCAGCCGCTCCCACTCCGGTCTCAGCAGGGACATCACGTGGGCGTCCACCCAGTGGCCGTCCAGGCGCAGGGCGTCCCGGAGGGTGCCCTCATGGACGAAGCCGATCCGCGCATACAGGCGGCGGGCGCGGGGATTGTGGTCGTAGACCTCGAGGCTGACGCGGTGCAGGCCGACCGTGTCGAAGGCGTGGGACAGCGCGGCGCGGAGGGCGCGGGTACCGATCCCGTTGCCGGTGCGGCGGGCGATCCAGAGCCGCAGGCCGCAGGAGAGGTTGGCGGCGTCCAGATCCAGCAGGAGGATTTCGCCCACGACCTCACCGTGGGACTCGATCACCCAGACGGCACGGTCCACGGCCACGGACCAGCGGTCGTAGATCTCCTCGAGCTGGGCGACCGTGTAGTCCGGGGAGTCCTCGCCGGACGCGAGTCGGTCCGCGCGGTCGGTGGAGTGGATCGAACCGGTCTGCAGCATGACCTCCCGGTCCCACATCAGGCGGGCCAGGACCTGGGCGTGGTCCCCAGTGGCCGGGACGAGCCGCACGCCCGTCCCGGCGTCCAGCTCGGGGACGTCGTAGAGCAGCGGGGCGGAGGCCTCGATCGCCTCCTTCTGCTCGGCCTCCAGCTGCTCGGCGGCCTCGTCGAAGGCCCTCATCCGCTGTGTGCGCGCAGCCCGCGGGACTGCCTGGTCGGGGACGGGCGGACCGCCGTGCTGTGCGTGGTCATGGCGGACATTCCACCATGCCGACGTGTTGTCGTGCCAGGTCAGGTGCGGAAGACATCCTCGATGGGCACGTCGCCGTCCACGAAGTCGATCTTCCGGCCCACCGTGCCCGGCTCGTTGAGCACGGCCACGATCGCCCGGGCGACGTTGCCGCGGCTGACCTCACGCTGCGGGTCGTCGGAGCCGGAGAGGTCCGGGTCCACGGTGATGCGGCCGGACGGCTCCTCCTCGGTCAGGGCGCCGGGGCCGAGGATGGTCCAGGCCAGCCCGGAGTCCCGCAGCGCCTCGTCCGCCTCGGCCTTGGCCTGCGCGTAGGTGTAGAAGGGGTCGTCCTCGGGCACGTCGTGGTGCAGGGAGGCGCCGAGGTAGGACACCATCACGTAGCGCCGCACGCCCGCGGCCTCGGCGGCTCGCATGCTGGCGACGGCGGCGTCGTGGTCCACGGCCCGGGTGCGCTGGGCTCCCCGCCGCGCGCCGCCGGAGACGACAGACGTTGTCCGCGTCGCGCAGCGCGTGGAGCAGCTCCTCCTGATCCGCCTTCTCGATGTCCAGGACGAGCGGTTCGGCGCCGGCGGCGCGGACGTCCTCGGCGTGGTCGGGGTTGCGGATGAGCGAGACGACGTCGTGGCCGGCCTCCGCCAGCAGGGGTGCGGCGAGCAGGGCCACCTTGCCGTGGCCGCCGATGATCACGGTGCGGGTCATGGGGATCTCTCCTTCGGTTCGATCGGGTGCTGAACTCCCACAGTAGGGAGAACCCGACGCCGGTGCGAGGGTGGAGCGGCGCGCCACCGCCACCCCACTCCTCAGCTCTCCGCCTGGCCCTCCCGCCAGTAGCCCATGAAGGAGACGTGCTTCTTCGGCACGCCGCCGGGGCCCACGCTGAGCCGGCGCAGGGCGCGCACCATCGCGGACTCCCCGGCGAGGAACACGTAGGCCTCGGGCCGTTCGTCGGCCTCGAGGGCGGCGACGGTCCACTCCCGCTCGACGGAGGCCGCGGGCGGCGCGACC
>NZ_JBNFOB010000291.1:0-2420 GCF_057364565.1 Micrococcus sp. LASM2_SD2
GAGGCCAGCGGGTGGGCGAACACGGGGACGCGCCGGCGGCGCGGCGAGGCGGACGGCGTCGGCCGGGTGCGGGGCGTAGTGCGGCACGTAGTACTTCGAGGAGCCGGTGAGGATGGACTGGAACGCCGCCGTGCGGTCCGGGACCACGCCGATCCGCACGAGCGCGTCGGCCAGGTGGGGGCGTCCGATCGTGGCACCCTCCCCCGCATGCTCCAGCACGTCGTCCCAGGTGAGGTCGAAGTCCTCGGCGAGGCGGTCCACCATCGTCTGCGCACGGTGCAGGCGGGCGTCGCGGGCGCGGGCCATCTCGGCGTTGAGGCCGTCGTGGTCCGGGTCGTGCAGGTAGGACAGCAGGTGCACGGACACGCCCTCGTCCGTGCGGCAGCTCATCTCCATGCCGCGGACCAGCAGCAGGCCGTGGGCGCGGGCGGCGTCGGCGGCCGCGGCCCAGCCGGCGTTCGTGTCGTGGTCCGCGATCGCCAGGCCGTCCAGCCCCGCCTCCGCCGCGGCCGCCATGAGCTCGGCGGGAGACTCGGTGCCGTCCGAGACGGTCGAGTGCGTGTGCAGGTCGTAGCGCGGCGTGCTCATGCGCTCCAGCCTACGGGGCGACGCGGCCGGACCGCCCTGGGGCCTGCACGCGCCCGACGACGGTGACAAGATGGAGGACATGACCGACCAGAAGAGCGAGAAGACCGCCCCCGAGACCGCCGCCGACCAGGCAGAGAAGCAGACCCAGCCGCTGGGCGAGCGCGTGGAGAACCGCTCGCAGCGCCGAGCTCGGACGCGTTCCGTGCGTTCATGGGCTCGCAGTGGGCCCCGGCGAGCACCGACCTGCCGGAGGCCGATCCCTCGGCCGAACACGCCGCCCGCCGCCGTGCGGCCGTCTCCGCCCGCTTCCCCGGCGAGCGCCTGGTGATCCCGGCGGGCCAGCTCAAGGTCCGCTCCAATGACACGGACTACCGCTTCCGCCCGCACTCGGCGTTCGCGCACCTGACTGGCCTGGGCGTGGACCACGAGCCGGACGCCGTGCTGGTGCTCGAGCCCACCGACTCCGGTGCCGGGGACGCCGGCTCCTCGCATGCGGCCACCCTGTACTTCCGTCCGCTGGCCGGCCGGGACACCGAGCAGTTCTACGCGAACGCCCGCTCCGGCGAGTTCTGGATCGGCCCCCGCCCGACGCTGGCCGAGCTGGCAGCCCGCACGGGCATCCGCACCGCCTCCCTCGAGGAGCTCGAGGTGGCCGTGACCAAGGACGCCGGCTCCCCCGCCGCCGGCCAGGTGCAGCTGCGCCTGCTGCGCTCGGACGACGCGGACATGCTGCAGCTGGTCGAGTCCACCCGCTCCGCCGCGGGCGTGGACCTGGCCGCCGCCGAGACGCAGGACGCGAGCTCGCCGAGTTCACCTCGGAGCTGCGCCTGGTGAAGGACGAGTGGGAGATCGCCGAGATGCGCGGCTCCGTGGACGCCACCATCGCCGGCTTCGAGGACGTGGTGCGCGCCCTGCCGCGCGCGATCGGCCACGGCCGCGGCGAGCGCATGGTGGAGGGCGCCTTCTTCGCGCGTGCCCGGCTCGAGGGCAACGACCTCGGCTACGACACGATCGCCGCCTCGGGGAACAACGCCACGATCCTGCACTGGATCCGCAACACCGGCGACGTGAAGGACGGCGACCTGCTCCTGCTGGACGCCGGCGTGGAGGCCGACTCCCTCTACACCGCGGACATCACCCGCACCCTCCCGGTCAACGGCACCTTCACGGAGATCCAGCGCAAGGCGTACCAGGCCGTGCTGGACGCGGCGGACGCCGCCTATGCGATCGTGAAGCCGGGCATCCGCTTCCGCGAGATCCACGCCGAGGCCATGAAGGTCCTCGTCTCCCGCCTGCACGAGTGGGGCCTGCTTCCGGTCTCTGTGGAGGAGGCCCTCTCGGAGGAGGGTCAGCACCACCGCCGCTGGATGCCGCACGGCACCAGCCACCACCTCGGCCTGGACGTGCACGACTGCGCCCAGGCCAAGCGCGAGCTCTACCTGGACGGCGTGCTCGAGCCGGGCATGGTGTTCACCATCGAGCCGGGCCTGTACTTCAAGGAGGAGGACCTGGCGGTGCCTCAGGAGTACCGCGGCATGGGCATCCGCATCGAGGACGACATCCTCGTCACCGAGGACGGCGCCGAGAACCTCTCCGCCGCGCTGCCGCGCACCCCGGACGAGGTCGAGGCCTGGATGCGGCGCATCCAGCAGGGCTGACGCCCCGGGCCTCCGCCCGTCCCCTTCACGACGACGGCCCCGCACCCGACCGGATTCCCTTCCGGTGGGTGCGGGGCCGCTGTCATGGTCGGAGACCGGCCGACGGGTCCGCGTCCGTCACCTCGGGTCGGCGGGCGGGGTCGTCAGCGCCCCGAGCCGCCTCCGGGGCTCGGG
>NZ_JBNFOB010000292.1:0-2385 GCF_057364565.1 Micrococcus sp. LASM2_SD2
GGCGCCGGGGGGTGGCGCTGCGTCGTCGTGGGGCTCGCCGCGGCCCGTCGGCGGGGCGGACCACCTGGTGCCAGCGCAGGTGCTCGGGGGTCTCGCCGTCGGTGCGGCCGGTCCAGGCGGGGGAGAGGGAGTGGGGCGTGGAAGTCATGCCCTCCATCCCACGCCCCGGGACCCCTCGCGGGCAAGTCCGGGCCGCTCCGGCTCAGCGGTCGATCGTCTGGCGCTTCGAGCTGATGACCCCGGTGGCGAACCCGGCGAGGTTCAAGCCGCCGTGGAAGCGGGCGTGCTCGATCTTCACGCAGCGGTCCATGACGACGTCCATGCCGAGCTCCTCGGCCAGGTGCGCGGCGTCCTCGTTCCAGATGCCCAGCTGCAGCCACACGGTCTTCGCGCCGGCGGCGTGGGCCTCGCGGACGATGTCCGGGGCGTCGGAGGCCTTGCGGAACACCTCCACGAGGTCCGGGGCCACGGGCAGGTCCGCCAGCGACGCGTAGACGTCATGGCCCAGGATCTGCTTGCCGGCCTCGGCGAGCACGGGGTTCACGAAGTAGACGTCGAACGTGGTGGAGCTGAGCAGGTAGGTGGCCACGAAGTACGAGGCGCGGGCGGGCTTGTCTGAGGCGCCCACGATTGCGATGCTCCGTGCCCGGTGCAGGATCGCCAGCCGCTCCGGGGCGGTGGGTCCGGTCCAGGTCCTCTCGGGGATGGCGGTGCTCATCACAGGCCTCCTTCTGCCGTGCCGTTCCCGGCGTCGCTCTCCTGCTTCCCGACGACGGCCGCTCCCGTCCCCGGGACCGTCTCGCCGTCCCGGGTGCGGCCCGTGGCGGCGGTCAGGGCCTGGTCCAGGTCCCAGAGGATGTCCTCGACGTCCTCGATGCCCACCGAGATGCGGATCAGGTCCGCCGGGATGCCCGCGGCCACGAGCTGCTCGGTGGTGAGCTGCTGATGGGTCGTCGTGGCGGGGTGCAGCACCAGCGTCTTCGCGTCGCCGATGTTGGCCAGGTGGGAGGCCAGCTGCAGCGCGGAGATGAAGCGCGACGCCGTCGCGCGCCCGGCCTCCGGACCGGAGGCGCCGTCGTCGGTGTCCGTGGCTGCCGGGGCCACGCCGAAGCTGAACACCGAGCCGACGCCCCGGGGCAGCAGCTGCTGCGCGCGCTCGTGGTGCGGGTGGCCGGGCAGGCCCGCGTAGGCCACCCAGGCGATGCGCGGGTCCTCGTCCAGCCAGGCGGCGATCCGTTCGGCGTTGGCCAGGTGGGCGTCCAGGCGCTGGGCGAGCGTCTCCACGCCGATCAGCAGCTGGAACGCGGACTGCGGCGCCAGGGACGGGCCGAAGTCGCGCAGCTGCTCGGAACGCAGCTTGGTGAGGAAGCCGTACTCGCCGAAGTTCCCCCACCAGGACACGTTGCCGTAGGAGGGCACCGGCTCGGTCATCTGCGGGAACTTCCCGTTGTCCCACGGGAAGGTGCCGGACTCCACCACGACGCCGCCCAGGGTGGTGCCGTGCCCGCCCAGGAACTTGGTGGCCGAGTGGATGACGATGTCCGCGCCGTGCTCGATCGGACGGATCAGGTACGGGGGCGTGAGGGTCGCGTCCACCACCAGCGGGACGCCGTGGCGGTGGGCCACCTCGGCCAGGCCCGGCAGGTCCACGATGTCCCCGGAGGGATTGGCCACGATCTCCGTGTAGACGGCCTTGGTGTTCTCCTGCACGGCGGCCTCGAAGTCCGCGGCCTCCGAGGAGTCCACGAACGTGGTCTCCACGCCGAACCGGCGCAGGGACACGTCCAGCTGGGTGATCGTGCCGCCGTAGAGCTTGGAGGAGGCCACGATGTGGTCCCCGGCCTGGCACAGCGCGGCGAAGGTGATGAACTCCGCGGCCATGCCGGAGGCGGTGGCCACGGCGCCGATGCCGCCCTCCAGCGTGGCGATGCGCTCCTCGAACGCCGCCACGGTCGGGTTGCCGATGCGCGAGTAGATGTTCCCGTACTTCTGCAGCGCGAACAGGTTCGCCGCATCGTCCGCGGACTCGAAGACGAACGAGCTGGTCTGGTGGATCGGCACCGCGCGGGAGCCGTGCACGGCGTCCGGGACGCCGCCGGCATGGAGCGCCTTCGTCCGGAACCCGAACTCGTGCGGGGCGGGGCGGTGCTCCGCCGGACGCTGCTCGGCGTCACCGTCGGGACGCGGGGTGCCGCCGTCGTTCTCGTGCTCGGCCACGGGTGATCCTTCCGGTCGTCGGCCACAGGGACGGGCGACGGGTGCGCTCGAGGAGCGCGGCCGTCGTCGTAGGCCACCATGGTGCGCGCCGAGGACGGCGCCGGTCAGCCGGGCCGGTTGTGGGAGGGTCGACGCAGACGCGGCCGGGCCGGTCGGCCGGCGCGTCCG
>NZ_JBNFOB010000293.1:0-2373 GCF_057364565.1 Micrococcus sp. LASM2_SD2
GTCGGCGGCTGGCGGGCGGCGCGCCGCCGGCGCGCTGGGCGGCGTCCTGCACCGAGTGCAGCGCGGTGGTGAGGGTGGGCAGGGTGACCTCCACACGCTTGCCGTTGACCTCCACGGTCACGGTGTGGCGCGCCTCCGGCTCGTGCGGCTCGGGCACGTCCCCGCCGAACGGGGCGAGCTGCGCGGTGAAGTCGGTCTCGATCCAGCGGGTGTGCACGTCGAAGCCGGTCGGCTCCTCGCCTCCGGCGGTGAGCTCGGGGGCGAACGCCGGGTCGGTGACCACGGCGCGGTGGAACGGCAGGACGGACGGCATGCCCGCGATCTCCATCTCCTGCAGGGCACGGGCGGCGCGCTGCAGCGCCTGGTGGCGCGTGGCGCCGGTGACGATCACCTTGGCCACCATCGAGTCGAACGCCCCGGAGACCGTCTCACCCTCGGTGATGCCCGTGTCCACACGGACGCCGGGGCCGGAGGGCAGGCGGAAGCGGGTCAGGCGGCCTGGGGCCGGCAGGAAGCCGCGGCCCGGGTCCTCTCCGTTGATGCGGAACTCGAAGGAGTGGCCGTGGACCTGCGGGTCGGTGTAGCCGAGGGCCTCACCGCGGGCGAGGCGGAACTGCTCGCGCACCAGGTCCAGCCCGGTGACCTCCTCGGACACCGGGTGCTCCACCTGCAGGCGGGTGTTCACCTCGAGGAAGGACAGCGTGCCGTCCGCGCCCACCAGGAACTCGCACGTGCCGGCGCCCACGTAGCCGGCCTCCTTGAGGATGGCCTTCGAGGACTCCACCAGGCGGGCGTTCTGCTCGTCCGAGAGGAAGGGCGCCGGGGCCTCCTCCACGAGCTTCTGATTGCGGCGCTGCAGGGAGCAGTCGCGGGTGGACACCACCACCACGTCCCCGTGGACGTCAGCGAGGCACTGGGTCTCCACGTGGCGGGGACGGTCCAGGAAGCGCTCCACGAAGCACTCGCCGCGGCCGAAGGCGGAGATCGCCTCGCGCACCGCCGAATCGTAGAGCTCCGGGATCTCCTCGCGCGTGCGGGCGACCTTGATGCCGCGGCCCCGCCGCCGTGGGCGGCCTTGACCGCCAGCGGCAGACCGTGCTGGTCCGCGAACGCCAGCACCTCGGCGGTGCCGGAGACCGGCTCGGTGGTGCCGGGGGCCAGGGGAGCACCCACGGAGGTGGCGATGCGACGTGCGGAGACCTTGTCGCCCAAGGCCTCGATGGCCTCCGGCGGCGGGCCGATCCACACGAGGCCGGCACCCTCCACGGCCCGGGCGAAGTCCGCGTTCTCGGAGAGGAAGCCGTAGCCCGGGTGGATGGCGTCCGCCCCGGAGCGCTCGGCCGCGTCCATGATCTTGTCGATCAGCAGGTAGGAGTCCGCGGCGGTCTGCCCGCCGAGGGCCACCGCCTCGTCCGCCAGGCGCACATGGAGGGCGTCCCGGTCCGGCTCGGCGTAGACGGCCACCGAGGTCAGGCCCTCGTCCTGGCAGGCGCGGATCACGCGGACGGCGATCTCCCCGCGGTTGGCCACGAGGACCCGGGAGAAGCGACGGGTCGGTGCGTCGGCCTCACGGCTCTCGTGTGCGGCGGCGGAAGTCATGCGCGTCAGTCTCCTCACGGTGGCAGGTCAGCTCGGGCCGGACCGTTCTGCGCCCCCGGCCGTGCGGACGGCGGTGGCGCAGGGGACGGTCCTCACCCATTGGAGCACCCTAGACGTGAGACGTCGGAAACCTACAGTTCTGGGCGCCGATCCCGCGCTGTCACCGCCCCGAGTTGGAGGATTCCCACAAAGAGGCGAACGGCACACCCAGCTCCTCGCACTGCACCCGCAGCGTGGACACGGACAGGCCGATCACCGCATTGGGGTCCCCCTCGACGGACTCCACCAGCGCCGCACCGGCGCCGTCCACCGTGAAGGCGCCGGCGCACCAGAGCGGCTCCCCGGTGGCCACGTAGGCCGCGATGGTCCGCTCGTCCGCCTCCGCAAACGTCACGGCCGCGGACACCCGCCGGGACACGGCCTCCACGGTGCCGTCCGGCCGGACCAGGCCCACCCACTGCCCCGTGTGCAGCATGCCGGTCCGGCCCTGTTGCAGCCGCCAGCGCTCGATCGCCACCGCCGGCTCGTAGGGCTTACCGTAGGCGGTCCCGTCCAGCTCGAACACGGAGTCGCAGCCGACCACCAGCGTGGGCACCTGCACACCCTCCTCCACCACCTGGGCAGCCACGTCCTGTCCCTTGGCCTCGGCCAGGAGCAGGCGAGCGTCGCCGACGCGGCCCTGCGGGGCCCGGGGCGCCGACGCCTCCTCGTCCACGTGGGAGACGAGGGTGCGGAAGGGGCACCCGGGCCCGGGTGAGGAGTCTCCGAGCCCGG
>NZ_JBNFOB010000294.1:0-2364 GCF_057364565.1 Micrococcus sp. LASM2_SD2
GGCCGGGTGCGCGTCCAGCCCGTCGCCGCGACCGGTCCGCGGCAGGCATCGGTCCGGACGCCGGGGACGACCGCACCGATGCGGGCGGCCTCGGCATCGTCCGGCACGAGCGGCTCGGAGAAGTGCAGGTTCAGGTGCACCGGACCGGACGGGGCGTCCTGGACGGTCACGGAGCCGCCCTCCTCCGCGGCGAGGAAGCCGTCGGCGGTCAACAGGGCCGAACGGACGACGGAACGGATCCGCTCGAGGTGCGTGCCGTCGTCGTGCCCCGGCTCCGGAGACGAGGACAGGACGGCTGCGTAGCGGACGTGGTGCGGGAAGATCCCCGGCTGCTGCGTGGTCTGGTTGGCGCCGGTGCCGACCGCCTCGCCGGGCGGTCGCCGTCAGCGCGACGACGCGCGTGCCGGCGTGGAAGGACTCCATGAGGCCGGGCAGCAGGTTGCCCACCGCCGAGCCGGACGTGGTCACCACGCCCACCGGGCGGCCCGAGCCCAGGGACAGGCCGTGGGCGAGGAAGGCGGCGGAGCGCTCGTCGATGCGCACATGCAGGCGCACGTCGCCCGCGCGCTCACAGGCGGCGAGGGCGTACACGAGCGGGGCCGAGCGGGAGCCGGGGCAGATCACGACCTCCCGCATGCCGCCGTCGATCAGGGAGTGGACCACCGTGCGCGCCACGGCCAGGGAGTCGACTGAAGTCATGGTGCCCACCAGTCTAGGCGGGCGGCGGCCGGAGGACGGCCGAGGCCCGGCCCCGTGCAGGACGGGACCGGGCCTCGGCGCAGGATGCGGTCAGGCTCAGCGGTTCTTCGGGCCCTTGCCCTTGCCCGGGTTGCCCTTGCCCGGGTTGCCCTTGCCCGGGTTGCCCTTGCCGGGGTTGCCCTTGCCGGGGTTGCCCTTGCCGGGGTTGCCCTTGCCGTTCTTCGGGCCCTTGCCCACACCGTTGTTGCCGGTGGTGCGGAACACCTGGACGGTGGTCGGACGCGGGACGGCGACCTTGTCGCCGACCTGCACCGGGCCGGCCGGGTTGAGGGCGTCCGGGAAGAGCGAGGTCTGGGCGCCCCACTCGCCGTTCTCGCCCGGGTGCTGGACGTTCACGAACACGGAGTTGTCGCGGTCGTGGATGACCGGGCCGCAGGTCTCGGCGTCACGCGGGACGGCGAGGAACTGCTCCACGCGGCCGCGCTCCGGGCCGTCCAGGGTGACCTTGTGCAGGGCGTCGGCGAGGCCGATGGTGCCCGGCTGGCCGTCGGTGGAGATCCAGAGGTTGCCCTCGGAGTCGAACGCCACGTTGTCCGGGCAGGAGATCGGGGAGACGAGCTCCTTCGGGAAGCCGGAGAAGTAGGCGGAGGAGGACACCCGCGGGTCACCGGCCAGCAGCAGGATGTTCCAGCCGAAGGTGGTGGCGGTGTGGTCGTCGCCGGCCTCGCACATCTCGATGACGTGGCCGTCGCGGTTGCCGACCACCGGGTTGGCCTCGTCCACGGCGGTGCGCTTCGAGTTGTTGGTCAGGGCCATGTAGACCTTGCCGGTCACCGGGTTGGTCTCCACGTCCTCCGGGCGGTCCATCTTGGTGGCGCCCATCTTGTCCGCGGCGAGGCGGGTGTAGACGAGGACCTCGGCCACGGACATACCCGGCACGAAGGACTTGGTGTCGGTCGCCAGGGCGATCCACTCGCCGTGGCCGTCGAAGGCACCGTCCGAGGGGAGGGTGCCCTTGCCGTCGATCTCGGAGGCCGGGGAGTCGCCGTGGAACTTCGCCACGTAGAGGGTGCCGGAGTCCAGCAGGGACATGTTGTGCTTGGTGTCCCCGTGGCGGACCTTCTTGGCGGACACGAACTTGTACAGGTAGTCGTGGCGCTCGTCGTCACCGGAGTAGACCACGGCGCGGCCGTCGGCGGAGAGCACCGCGGTGCCGGCCTCGTGCTTGAAGCGGCCCAGCATGGTGTGCTTCACCGGGGTGGAGGTCGGGTCCTCCGGGTCCACCTCGACGATCCAGCCGAAGCGGTTGGCCTCGTTCTCGAAGCCCGGGTTGGTGGCGTCGAAGCGGTCGTAGAAGCGCTCCCAGCCGCGGGAGGTGGCGCCGGTGCCGATGCCGTAGCGGGCCTCCTCGGCGGTGCCGCGGCCCACGAAGTACTGGTTGAAGTTCTCCTCGCCGGAGAGACGGTGCCCCACGGGGTGGTGCCGCCGGCGCAGTTGTTCAGGGTGCCGAGCACGCGCGTGCCGGTCGGGTCGTCCTTGGTCTTGAGGAGGTCGTGGCCGGCGGCGGGGCCGGTCACGGCGAACGGGGTGAAGCCGGTGATGCGGCGGTTGCGGCGGCCGCCCGCGGACGGTACTCCCACATTGGCGCCCTCGCTTGGCGCCGCT
>NZ_JBNFOB010000295.1:0-2336 GCF_057364565.1 Micrococcus sp. LASM2_SD2
CGCCGGGGCACGGGGCCCCAGGCCGAGCGCGAGCACGTGCTCGGCTCCGGACCGGTCGACCCGCGCCGCTCCCGCACCGCGCCCCGAGAGAGCCCGTGGGCCGAGGCCTTCGGCGGTGGCTCCTCGGAAGAGGAGGACCCCGCGCCGCGGGGAACGAAGCGGACGAAGGGCTCGAGGGGCTCCCGCCGCCGGAACCGCGACCGCGAAGGACGGCGCGAGCCGGCCCCGCTGCCCTCGGACCCGGACGAGCTGCGCGAACTGGCCCGGAACATCGTGCTGCGCCACCTCACCGGCGCGCCCCGTTCCCGCCACCAGCTCGAGCAGCGCCTCGCGGACCGCGGGATCCCGGAGGAGGTCGGCGCCGAGGTCCTGGACCGCATGGAGGCCGTCCGCCTCGTGGACGACTCCGCCTTCGCCGAGACCCTCGTCCGCTCCCGCCACCGCGGCCGCGGCCTGGCCCGTAGCGCCCTGCGCCGCGAGCTCAAGGAGAAGGGTGTGGACGGCGAGACCGCCGAGGAGGCCCTCGAGGCGGTCACCGGGGAGGACGAGCGCGCCGCGGCCGAGGAGCTGGTGGCCAAGAAGATCCGCACCCGCCCCGTACCCACTGGCAGGGACGCCGAGTCCCGCGCCGAGCGTGACAAGCACGTGCGCCGGCTCGTCGCCATGCTCGGTCGCAAGGGCTATGCGCCCGGGGTGGCGTTCTCCGTGGTCCGCGAGGCGATCGACGCCCAGGACGAGTGAGCCCGGCAACCGCACTCGGCATCCGTCCCGGACGCGGCCCCACCCGGCCCCGTACCCACCGCCGGCCGGGCGCCCAGGGTGAGCGGCCGTCGTCGGGAAGCGGTGCGCCACTAGAATGTCCTGCGATGACCACCACCGCTGACGCCCCGCAGACCTCCGCCGAGACCGCACCCGCCGCGCCGGACAACACCGGCCGCACCTATGAGGTGCGCACCTTCGGCTGCCAGATGAACGTCCACGACTCCGAGCGCATCTCCGGCCTGCTCGAGTCCACCGGCTACACGCCCGTCGCCGAGGGCGCGCAGGCCGACCTGGTCGTCTTCAACACCTGCGCCGTGCGCGAGAACGCGGACAACCGCCTCTACGGCAACCTCGGCAACCTGCGGAACGTGAAGAAGGCGCACGAGGGCATGCAGATCGCCGTCGGCGGCTGCCTGGCCCAGAAGGACCAGGACGTGATCGTGGAGAAGGCCCCGTGGGTGGACGTGGTCTTCGGCACCCACAACATCGGTTCCCTGCCGACCCTGCTGGAGCGTGCCCGCCACAACGACCGGGCCGAGGTCGAGCTGCTCGAGGCCCTCGAGGTCTTCCCGTCCACGCTGCCCACCAAGCGCGAGTCCACCCACTCGGCATGGGTCTCCATCTCCGTGGGCTGCAACAACACGTGCACCTTCTGCATCGTCCCGTCGCTGCGCGGCAAGGAGAGGGACCGCCGTCCCGGGGAGATCCTGCAGGAGATCAAGGCGCTCGTGGCCGAGGGGATCGTGGAGGTGACCCTGCTCGGCCAGAACGTGAACACCTACGGCGTGGAGTTCGGGGACCGCGGCGCCTTCGCCAAGCTGCTGCGGGCCTGCGGCGAGATCGAGGGACTGGAGCGGGTGCGCTTCACTAGCCCCCACCCGGCCTCCTTTACTGACGACGTCATCGAGGCGATGGCCGAGACCCCCAACGTCATGCCGCAGCTGCACATGCCGCTGCAGTCCGGCTCGGACAAGGTCCTCAAGGACATGCGCCGGTCCTACCGGTCCAAGAAGTTCCTCGGGATCCTGGAGAAGGTCCGCGAGCGCATGCCGCACGCCGCCATCACCACGGACATCATCGTGGGCTTTCCGGGGGAGACGGACGAGGACTTCGAGGACACCATGCGCGTGGTGGAGGCCTCCCGGTTCTCCTCGGCCTTCACCTTCCAGTACTCCATCCGCCCCGGCACCCCGGCCGGTGAGATGGAGGACCAGGTGCCCAAGCAGATCGTGCAGGAGCGCTTCGAGCGCCTGGTGAGGCTGCAGGACCGGATCTCCGCCGAGGAGATGAAGACCCTCGTCGGCACCCGCCAGGAGCTGCTGGTCACCGAGCAGTCCGGCTCGAAGGCGGGGGAGACCGGCCGCCTGGCCGGCCGTGCCCCGGACCACCGCCTCGTGCACTTCTCCGTGCCGGAGGGCTGCGAGACCCCGCGCCCGGGGGACTTCGTCACCGTGACCGTCACGGACGCCGCCGCGTTCTTCGCGATCGCGGACCCGACCGCCGAGGACTACCGGGTCCGCCGCAGCCCCGCCGGCGACGCCTGGGACCGTGCGCAGGCCGAGTCCTGCGGCGTG
>NZ_JBNFOB010000296.1:0-2314 GCF_057364565.1 Micrococcus sp. LASM2_SD2
CCCCCGGATCGAGGCGTTCGAGGCCGCCCTCGCCGCCGTGACGCCGGGACCGGCACAGCGGTCCCGGTCGGGCCACGACTGGGTGGACGAGGGCTGATCCTCCGCCGTCCGGTCAGCGTCCGGTCGGCGTCGGCGCGTCCGGTCGGCGGCGGGGAGTGCGGTCGTCCGCGCGCACGCCCTTGGGCTCCCAGTGGTCGTGCTCGGGTTCGGTGCCCGGCTCGTAGGCGGGACGCATCGTGTACTCGGTGATGTCGTGCTCCTCCTCGCCGGCGCGGCGGTGGTACTCCTCGATCGGGATGACCGGCTTCCACTGGCGGGTGCGGACCGGGGCGAGGCCGCCGTAGTCCTCGCGGACGGCGCGGACCAGGCACATGGCCTGGACGAACATCATCAACGTGACGGGCAGGCCAATCACCTTGATGACCTCCTGGAGCGCGGAGAGCGACTGCTCGCCAGTGGTCGTCAGCAGCACGGTGCAGACGAGTCCGATGGAGATCGCCCAGAACACGCGCTGACGGGTGGGACCCGCGTCGTCGTAGCCGGAGGCCATGGAGTCGATGACCAGGGCCGCCGAGTCGATGGAGGTGATGAAGAAGACGGTGATGCAGACCAGCGCCACCACGGCGGTGACCTCCACGAGCGGGAAGTGGCCGAGGAACTGGAACAGGGAGCCGGGGATGTCCCCTTCCTCCACGATGGTCTCCACGAAGTTCGCCTCGCCGGCCAGCTCCATCTTGAAGGCGTTGACTCCCATGACGCCCAGCCAGATGAAGGTGAAGGCGGTGGGGAGCAGGAGCACGCCGAGCACGAACTGGCGGATGGTGCGGCCTCGGGAGATGCGGGCGATGAACATGCCGACGAACGGCGCCCAGGTGGCCGTCCACGCGAAGTAGAACACGGTCCAGTCGCCGGTCCAGTCGGACTCGCCCCAGGTGGTGTTGAAGAAGGTCAGCGCCGGGATCATGGCCAGGTACTGGCCGACGGACTCCACGGTCCCCTGGAAGGCCTGCGTGGTGGCGCCGAACATGAGGATGTAGATCAGCAAGGCGATGGCAATGCCGATGTTCATGTAGGACAGGCGCTTGACGCCCTTGTCCAGGCCCGCGATCACGGACACGAGGGCGACGGCGGTGATGACCGCCAGGATGGCCGCCTGCACCCAGCCGGCCACCGGGACGCCGAACATGATGTTGGCGCCGCCGTTGATCTGCAGGGCACCCTGGCCCACGGAGACGGCGATGCCGAAGATGGTGGCCACCACGGCCAGGATGTCGATCGCCTTGCCGATCGGGCCGTGGATCTTCTCCCCCAGCAGCGGCTGGAAGGCGGAGGACATGCGCGGCGGCAGCTTGCGCTTGTACGTGAAGTAGGCGAAGGCCAGCGCGGGCACGATGAAGATGCCCCACATGTGCAGGCCCAGGTGGAAGTTCGCGATGCCCATGGCCTCGGAGGCCGCCTGCACGGACTCCGGCTCGGTGCCGTATCCGGGCGGGTCGGCGAAGTGGCTGATCGGCTCGGCGACTCCCCAGAACATGAGCGTCGCGCCCATGCCGGCGGCGAAGAGCATGCCGAACCAGGCCAGGCCGGAGTACTCGGGCGTCGCGTCGTCGTCGCCGAGCCTGAGCCGGCCGTAGCGGCTGAAGGCGATGCCGAACGCGAAGAGGATCATCCCGGTGATGGCCACGACGTAGAACCAGCCGAGGTTGCCGGCGATCCAGCCGGCGACCGAGCCGAAGCCGGACTGCATGGCGCCCGGGATGAGCACCATGAGGGCGGAGAAGACGACCACGATGGCCGCCGAGACGAAGAAGATCTGCGGGTTCGTCCGCAGGCCGAGGCTGTTGTGCAGTCTCGTGAGCATGGGGGACCCTTCCGAGGTGGGGGATGACAAGGGAAGCTGTGCAAGAACGCGCTCCACGGTAGAGGGATGCTGTGCACGCCTCAACCCTTCGCCCCCGGCCCCGGGCACGAGATCGTCCCCTGCCACCTCCCTGTTCCTAGGATGGAGGACATGTCCGACTCCCCCTCCTCCCCCGGCCCCGGCCGGCGCCGCTCCGCCCGTCACGACGACGGCACCCTCCTGACCCCGGACGTCGCACTGGGGGCCCTCCCGGACGCCTACACCGCCGGCTTCGTCTTCACCCTGCTGAGCCGTGCGCCGCTGCGCGGCTCCCGGGAGCGCCAGGCTCACGACGCCGCCGATCTACTGCTGCTGGACACGCTGGCCGGGTGGGAGGAGACCGGCCGGCGCCCCGGCCGCATCGCCGTGCTCCACGACGCCCACGGTGCGCTCGCCCTGCCCCTGCTGGCGGCC
>NZ_JBNFOB010000297.1:0-2296 GCF_057364565.1 Micrococcus sp. LASM2_SD2
CGCGCCCTGGCCGACCACCTCGTCCGCTGCGCGGACCAGCTGCGGCGCACCCGGGGCGGCGCGCCCGCGGTCGATCCTCGGCTGGAGGCCGAGCCTCCTCACGGCACGGTCGTGGCCGCGCATGCGCTGGAGCTGCTGCAGCGAGGCGCACGGCGGGCGAGGACGTCCCGGCCCTCGACGTGCTCGTGCTCTCCGGCGCCGTCGGACTGCCCCGCCGGCTCGCCCGGGACCCGGGGCTGATGGGGCTGGACGCGGACCGGGTCTACCGGGCCAGCGCCCCACAGGACCTGCTGGCGGGCATCGGACGCATGGTCGGCCGGCGCCTGCCGTGGGAGGGTGTGCGCACGCTGCCGGTGGCACCGGACCCGCACGGCGAGGCGCTCGCCGGCGCCGCCGTCACGGGACACGACACCTCACCGCCTGGACCCGGCGCACGGGGAGGACGCCCCGCGCGGCCTACCGGGACCCCGGCACCGTCACCCTGGCGGCCGCCGCCCGCGTCACCGCGGGGCTGCCGCTGGCGTCTCAGCGGCGCACGTAGGTCAGGTCGAAGACCAGCCGGCCGGCCTTGAGGGCCTTGTTCTCGAACTGGGTGAGCGGGCGGCCCTCGAAGCGGCGCGCCCAGCCGCCGAGTCGGTCCACCGGGTCCACGGCCTCGGACGCGGCGACGGCCTCGCCCAGGCCCGCGCGGGCAGGCCGACGTTCCGCCTCGTCCCAGTCCGAGGGCAGCGGCTGTGCACCGACCTCGAGCTCACGCCCCTCGCGGCGGACACGGGTGAGCGGGGAGTCCTCGCCCGCCTGCTCGCCGGCATGCGGGTTCCGGAAGTCGGCGGCGGCGTCCATGACCTCGCGCATGTGCACGGCGTAGCCGGACCAGTCCGTGGCCAGGCGCACCACACCGCCGGGGCGCAGGACGCGCGCCAGGCGCGCGGCCAGGGCGGCGGAGACCAGGCGGCGCTTGTGGTGCCGGGACTTGTGCCAGGGGTCCGGGAAGAAGATCCAGACCTCATCGACCGAGCCGGCCGCCATGGTGTGGTCCAGCAGCTCGGGGGCGTTCGCCTCCACGGCCCGCACGTTGGTCAGGCCTTCGCGCTCCACCAGGGTCATCAGCCCGGCCAGGCCCGGGATGTAGACCTCCACGGACAGCACGTTCCAGTCCGGACGGTCCTTCGCGCCCTGGGCGGTGGACTCGCCCTGGCCGGAGCCGATGTCCACGAGCAGCGGTGCGGAACGCCCGAACTGCGCGTCCCAGTCGATGTCCGCATCGTGCGCCACGGAGGTGCCGGCACGGAACCGGGGGACCTCCACGAGGACCTGCTCCGCCATGCGCTCCCACACCGCCTGACGGGAGCGGTTGAGCCGGGAGCCGCGGCGCACGAAGGACACCGGCTCACGGCGGATCAGCTCAGGATCCTTGTCCCGATTGTGGTCGTGCGCGTGGGCGCGCTCCTCGGCGGGCACGGGGTTCTGCTCGGTCATGCCCATGATTCTCCCCGCAGCGGGCACCGTGCCGCCAACCGGACCCGGCGGTGTCCACGCCGCCCGCGCGGTGCTGAGGACGATGCCCCGGTCGGGGGCGGTCGGGGAGCTCCAGGCAGACGGCCCCCGGCCGGTAAACCGCGGTCAGGGGTGCCTGCCGCGGTTCACCAGGGCACCGGAGGAGACGCCGCCGGTGATCCGGTCCACGGTCACGAAGCGGTAGCCGCGCGCCTGCAGCGTGGTGATGATCTCCGGGACGGCGTCCACGGAGGTCGGGTGCACGTCGTGCAGCAGCAGGATCGCGCCGGGGGCGGCGGCCGAGGTCACACGCTGCACCACGGTCGGGGTGTGCCGGACCTCCCAGTCCCGCGGGTCCACGTTCCAGTTGACGGCGCCGTGGCCGAGGGAGCCGAGGACCTGCAGGACCGAGGCGTCGTACGCGCCGTACGGCGGGCGCACCGTGGAGGGGGTGACGCCCTGCGCACGCAGCAGTGCGTCCGTCCGGGAGATCTGGCTGCGCACCTCGTCGGCGGAGACCGCGGTCAGCTGCGGGTGGTCGTAGGTGTGGTTGCCGATCTGATGGCCGGCCGCCCTCATCCGCCGGACGACGTCCGGCCGCGCCTCGACCTGCCGACCCACCGTGTAGAACGTGGCCGTCACCCCGTGGGCCGCCAGGATGTCCAGCAGGCGGGGGGTGTGCTCGCCGGGCCCGTCGTCGAAGGTCAGGGCCACGCACGGCGCGGCGGTGCAGTCGACCGGACCGGGAGTCGGGGTCGGGGAGGGGGTCGGCCCGGACGTCGGCGCGGGCGAGGGGGAC
>NZ_JBNFOB010000298.1:0-2293 GCF_057364565.1 Micrococcus sp. LASM2_SD2
CGCGGGACGTCCTGCCGCGGATCGGCGGCGGCGACGGGCTCCGGGGAGGCGGGGGGCCGCGGAGGCCTCGTCGGCGGCCGGACGGTCCGTGACGTCGGTCTGCAGGGTGCTGGTCATCGCGTGGCCTCCTCGGCGAAGCGGGGTGCGAACAGGGTCTCCAGGGCGGCGTCCACCTGCTCCTGGTAGTCGACGTCCCCGGTCTCCACGAGGATCTCCCCGGTGGCGGCGAGGGTGCCGCGGAGCTCCTCCCCGGGGACGGGGGAGACGTCGAGGTTGGTGCGCTCGGTGATGACGGTGCGGGCCACGTCCGGGTCGAGTCCCGCCTCCTCGGCCAGGATGGCCGCGGTGCGCTCCGGGTGCTCCAGGGCCCACGCACGGGCCCGCTCGTAGGTGTCCATGACGGTCTGCAGGCGGTCCGGGTGCTCGTCGATGAAGGACTCCGTGGCCTGCACCACCGAGAACGTGTTGAGCTCCAGGTCCCGGAACAGGAAGCGTGCGCCGGCGTGCTCGGCGCGCCCATGATCGGGTCCAGCCCCGCCCAGGCGGCCACGGAGCCGGCCTCCATGGCCTGGCGGCCGTCGGCGTGCTGCAGGTTCTGGATCTCCACCTCGGCCGGGTCGATGCCCGCGGCCCGGAGGGCGCGAACGGTGAAGAAGTACGGGTCGGTGCCGCGGGTGGCCGCCACGGACGTCCCGCGCAGATCCTCGAGGGACTGCACCGGGGAGCCCGGCGGCACGAGCAGCGCCGCCCACTCCGGACGGTTCGCGGTCGCCACGATCCGGGTGGGCGCTCCGTTGGAGCGGTTCAGCAGCGCGGCCACCCCGGCGGTGGAGCCCAGGTTCACGGCCTCGGCCCGCAGCAGTTCGTTGGCCTTGTTGGAGCCGGCCGAGAACACCCAGTTCACGCCGACGCCCTGCTGGGCGAACTCCTCCTCGAGCCACCCCTGGGAACGGATCACCAGGGACAGGGGGTTGTAGGTGGCGTAGTCGATGTTCAGCGTGCCCTCGCTCGTGGTGACGCCGTCGACGGAACCGCGGCCCTCGCCCTGGAGCAGGCAGCCCGAGGCGCCGAGCGTCAGCGGCACGGCCAGCATCCCGGAGAGCACGGCGCGCCGGGTCGGGTTCCGCTCAGTGCCCATGGTGGCTCTCCACCCCCAGTCCTTCGAGCAGGGCTGCCCGCAGCGCCACCAGCTCGGCGGCGGTGCGGTCGCGCGGGCGGTCCCCGGGCACGTCGATCACCTCGGCGATCGTGGCGCCGGCGGGAGCATCGGCGGCGGTGCCCCGGGACAGCAGCACCACGCGGTCGGCCAGCTGCAGGGCCTCCTCGACGTCGTGGGTCACCAGCAGGACGGTGGTGCCGGTGGCGGCGTGCACGTCGAGCAGGAGGTCCTGCATGCGCAGGCGGGTGAGCGCGTCGAGGGCACCGAACGGCTCGTCGAGCAGGAGCACGCCGGGGCGGCGGGCCAGGGCCCGGGCGAGCGAGGTGCGCTGTGCCATGCCTCCGGAGACCGCGCGGGGCCGGTGGTCTGCGAACGCGCCCAGGCCGACGAGGTCGAGCAGCTCCCGGACCAGGGCGTCGCCCTCACGGCGGGAGAGCCCGTGCGGCAGCCCGAGGGCGACGTTCTGTGCGAGGGTCCGCCACGGCAGGAGCCGGGGCTCCTGGAAGCCGACCGCGGTGCGGGCGTCGAACGCGGACACGGGCTCCCCGCCGATCAGCAGGTCCCCGTCGAAGCCGGTGTCGAGACCCGCCACGGCCCGGAGCAGCGTGGACTTCCCACAGCCGGAGGCGCCGAGCAGGGCGATGACCTCGCCGGGGGCGATCTCCAGGGACACGTCGCGCAGGGCGGTGTGGGCGCCGTCGCCGGTGCCGAAGGTGCGCCCCACGGCGTCCAGGGACACCGCGAGGCTGTGGCGGTCGGCTCCGCCGGCGGCGGACGCGCTGCGGGCAGGGGTGAGCACACTCATCGGTCATCTCCCATCGTCGCTGGCATTGGCACCGTGCCGCAGGCCCCGAGGAGCGGGGAGGCAGGGTTGCCACGGCGTCGTCGAGCCAGGTCTCTCGGCCGTTCTGGATGGATGCGGATGCCAGTGAAGCATGTCCCCGGCCGCACGGGGTTGTCCGGGGCGGGGACGGGCTCCGCGTGGTCACCGGGGCGTCACACACGGCCCGCCGCCGTGCCGGCAGGGCCCGGCGGCACGGTCCTTCGGGTCACCTGGTCCCTGTTCCGGACGTCGGCCCGGGGCGCGGTCCGGACCAGCCGGGACCGCGGGCCGAGGGCCGGCGCGCTCGGCCG
>NZ_JBNFOB010000299.1:0-2289 GCF_057364565.1 Micrococcus sp. LASM2_SD2
CTCGGCGTGGGACGGCGTCCAGGGCCCGGCGTCCGGCCGCCCGCACGGGCGGCACCGCCACGATGTCCCCCGACGGTCCTCGCCGGGGGTGCCCACCTGCTCTGTCTCGCGCCCGAGCACGCGTGCGGAGGCCAGCCGGAAGAGCACGCTGCCGTCCACGTCGTCCGGCATGAACCGCGGCGGGCGCAGCGTCGCCCAGGTGACGGAGGCGGCCGCACCGTGCAGGTCTGCGGCGACCTGCGCCCCCGAGTTGCCGCCGCCGATCACCAGCACCCGCCTGTCCGCGTAGTCCTCCGGACCCGTGTAGGCGGAGGAATGGACCTGCCGTCCCGAGAAGTCGGCGGCGCCGGGGATCGCCGGCACGAAGGGGCGGGTGAAGGACCCGGTCGCCGAGACCACGGCGCGGGACAGGGCGAGGCGGCGGCCGTCGTCGTCCTCCAGGACGAAGAGCCGGTCGTCCCGCCGGGAGACCTCGGCGACCCGGGCGCCCCGGCGGACCGGCAGGTCGTAGCGGTCCTCGTAGTCGGCGAGGTACTCCACCACGTGGCCGGCGTCCGGGTTCTCACCGCCGGTGCCGGGCATGCGGCGGCCGGGGAGAGAGGAATGGTCGGCGGGGGAGAACAGGCGCAGGGACGGCCAGTGGTGCGGCCAGGAGCCGCCGGGCTCGGCGGACGAGTCGAACAGCGCGAAGCGCGGGGCCAGCCCTTCCTCGCGGCCGCGTTCCACGTCCCGGGCCCACCGCTGCAGGAAGTACCCGCAGGCCAGTCCGGACTGGCCCGCACCGACGACCGCGACGTCCAGCGGCCCGTCCGCCAGGTCGGCGGTGGTGGCGGGGCCGGGAGCGGTGCCGGATGCGGTGCCGAGGTCCATGTCCCGAGCCTATCCGGGCCGCCCACTACGGTGGTGGCATGACCACCTCCGCCGCCCGACCCACGCTGGACGACGCCCGCCGTGCCCTGCAGGACCTGGTGGCGGACCACGGGACGGCCGTCACGGCGTCGGGCGAAGACCCGGCGTCGCTGACCCGCATCCCGGACGCCGCGGACCGCACCTGGGGCTTCCGCTGGCCCACCGTGGAGGACGCCCGCCCGTCGGCGGTGCTGATCCTGTTCGGCTCCCTGGACGACGTCCCGGCCGAGCACCGCTCCGACGCCGTCCACCCGGACGTGGACGTCCTGCTCACCCAGCGTGCCGCCACCCTGCGCAAGCACGCCGGCCAGGTCGCCTTTCCGGGCGGCCGCTGCGACCCGGAGGACGCGGACGTGGTGGCCACCGCCCTGCGTGAGGCCGAGGAGGAGACCGGTCTGGACCCGGCCGGCGTGGAGGTCATCGGCGTGCTCCCGCCCCTGCCGGTGTCCGTGTCCGGCTACGTCATCCACCCGGTGATCGGCTGGTGGCGCGAGCCCTCGCGGGTGGCCGTGGTGGACCGGGCCGAGGCGACCGCCGTGTTCCGCGTGCCCGTGGCGGACCTCGTGGCGCCGGAGAACCGGTTCGTGGTGGCCCGTCCCGGCGGCCGCACCGGCATCACCCCCGGATTCGGGGTGCAGGGCCGGTTCGTCTGGGGCGTCACCGCCGCGATCCTGGACCGCGTCCTGCACCTGCTGGACTGGGACACCGCGTGGGACACGTCCGTGGTGGTGGACGCCCAGACCCGCCGGCCCGTCTCCGGCTGACCTCTCCTGCACAGGGCGCCGGAGGGCGGCCCTGGGTCCACAGATTCGCCCGTGCCGGCCCCGGGCCGGCCGTGGGCCGCTGGACTGGGGACATGCGTCCCTTCCTGCCCGAGCCCCCCGTCGTCGCCCGCCCGCACCGTGCCCTGCTGCCGCGGGACCTCGTCGGCCGGCTGGGCCGTGCTCGCATGCCTGGTCCCGTGCCCCTTATGACCCTCGACGACGGCACCCTCGCCTCCGCCTCTCCGCTCACCGCGGACGCGGCCTCACCCGGGGCGGCGACGTCTGTGGAGCCGCCCGACTGGCTGAGCCGGGCGCGATCCTGGCTGGCCGAGCGGCAGGCGAGGGAACACGACGACGGGGAGGCGGCCGTCGTCGGGAAGGACGGGGAGCCGACCGGTGAGGGCTGCCGCCAGGCGGTGGCGGCCGTGGCGGAGGAGGACGGCTCCGGGCTGACACCGGGGCAGGCCGGGGAGCGGGCGCGGCTGCTGGCGGACGAGCTGTCCGGGTTCGGTCCGCTGGCACCGCTGGTGCGGACCGAGGGGGTGACCGACGTGCTCGTGGAGCGGCGGCGGGCGGGTGTGGACGGACGGCGCGAGGGGCTGCGGCAGACCGGGGG
>NZ_JBNFOB010000300.1:0-2274 GCF_057364565.1 Micrococcus sp. LASM2_SD2
CATCGCCGGTCGGCTGGCGGCCGGCGCCGAGGCGATCGCCGCCGCCCTCGGCGAGGAGCTCCTCGCGCGGCGCTGAGGCGCGGGCGAGGCGTGGGTGAGGCGCGGGCGAGACGACGGTGAGGCACAGGTGAGGCGCAGACGAACTGTCACCGCAGACCGGCCCACGCTGACGGAATGCGCGCAATCGGCGACTCTCGGGAGACAGGCGGGTGCCGTCGTCGTAGTCTTCTGCCCATGAGTGAGACCCCGAAGCCGAGCACGACCGTCGTCCACCCCAACCCGGTGATCGACCTGCTTCCGCCCTACGCCGCCGGCAAGCCCCCGGCGGCGGTCGAGGGCCTGACGCCGTACAAGCTGTCCTCGAACGAGAACCCGTATGCCCCGGTGCCGTCCGTGCTGGACACCGTCACCTCCTTCGTGACCGGTGCGCCGGACGAGGCCAGCTCGTTGTGCCGCTACCCGGACCCGCTGTCCACCGCGCTGCGCACCCGCCTGGCCGAGCACCACGACGTCTCCGCCGAGGACATCGTCACCGGCGCCGGCTCGCTCGGCGCCCTGACCCAGATCATCACCGCCTTCGCCGGCCCGCACGACGACGGCCACCGCGACGAGGTCATCTACGCCTGGCGCTCCTTCGAGGCCTACCCGATCGTGGTGCGCTCCGCCGGCGCCAAGGACGTGGGCGTCCCGCTCACCGCGGACCACCGCCACGACCTGCCCGCCATGCTCGATGCGATCACCGACCACACCCGCGTGATCCTGCTGTGCACCCCGAACAACCCGACCGGCCCGGTGCTCACCACCGCCGAGGTCGAGGACTTCCTGGCCAAGGTGCCCGAGCACATCCTCGTGGTCATCGACGAGGCCTACGTGGAGTTCGTGCGCCACGAGGACGCCGTGCAGGGCATCGCGATGTACCGCAGGCACCCGAACGTGGCCGTGCTGCGCACCTTCTCCAAGGCCCACGGCCTGGCCAACCTGCGCGTCGGCTACTCGATCGCCCAGCCGGAGATCACCCGTCACCTGCGCGTGGTCGCCACCCCGTTCGCCGTGTCCACCGTGGCCGAGCGCGCCGCGATCGCCTCCCTGGACGCCCTGGACGAGGTCACCGAGCGTGTCCAGAAGGTGGTGGACGAGCGCGAGCGCGTGGTCGCCGCCCTCGCCGAGGCCGGCTGGGATGTCCCGGAGACCCACGCGAACTTCGTGTGGCTGCCGCTGGGCGAGGACGCCGCGGACTTCGCCGCCGAGGCCGGCAAGCGCGCCCTGTCCGTCCGCGCCTTCGCCGGCGAGGGCGTGCGCGTGTCCATCGGCGAGGTCGAGGCGAACGACCGCTTCATCGAGCTCGCCCGCGACTACCGGAACGGCTGAGCGCAGGGAGGCTGCGTTCCACCCAGCGCCGAGCCAGAAGGAATGGCTGCTTGAGGCGGGGCCGAAGCGGCCGATTGTTCTGGTTCGCCGAGCCATAGGGTCTGGTTCGGCGAGCCAGAGGGATTGGCTACTTCAGCCCCCCGCCAACCGGCCGGACCCTCTGGCTCGGCGCAGGGCGGGGCACTTCTCTAGGCTGGGACCATGACTGACGCGACGACCAGCCCCGCAGAGATCCACGTCGGCCCCGCCGCGGACATCCCCGCAGGCGAGGCCAAGGTCCTGCCCATGGGCGAGACCGGCCACTGGGACGACATCGCCGTCTTCCACACGGAGGACGACGGTTTCCACGCGATCGACGACTCCTGCACCCACGGGGACATCTCCCTCGCCGAGGGCGAGCTCGAGGGCCTGGAGATCGAGTGCTGGCTGCACGGCTCCCGCTTCTGCCTCACCGACGGCAAGCCGCAGTGCCTGCCCGCCACGGATCCGGTCGGCGTGCATCGGGTCGAGGTCCGGGACGGCGAGGTCTACCTGACCATCGTGGACCGCAAGAACAAGGGCTGACGCCGGAAGGCCTTCCAACGCAGGCCGACGGGCCCGCCCGCTCCACCGGGAGCGGGCGGCCCCGTCGTGGCCTCCGGCCTTCACGCGCAGGCCACCGGCGGTGAAGCGTCCGGTCACCGTGGCGGCACGTGCCGGTCACCGACCGGTGTGAGCCTGGGCGACGGCACGGGACCGCCCCGTGCCGGGCGTGCGTGGCGCAGTCCGGGCGCGCCCTGTCCCGAGGCAAGGAGCCGAGCATGTCCGAGAACCGCCACCCCACGTCCCGCACCGGCCGACGCGCCACCGGCGCCCTGGCCGCCGCCGTCCTCACCGGAACGCTGCTGGCCCCGGCCGCGCAGGCCG
>NZ_JBNFOB010000301.1:0-2271 GCF_057364565.1 Micrococcus sp. LASM2_SD2
TGGGCCGCCCGGGGAAGGAGGGGGGGCGGGGCGCGTGGCGGCGGCGAGCGGCGTGGCGGAGGCGACCGTGCCGTCGTCGGGACGGGCGGACGGATCCGCACCATCCGCGTCCAGGGGCTCGGCGCCGTGGAAGACGATGCCGCCCTCGGTGAGGGTGCCGGTCTTGTCCACGCAGACCACGTCCACGCGGGCGAGGATCTCCACGGCCGGCTGCTCCTGGATGAGCACCTGCTCGCGGGCCAGCTTCAGGGCGGCCACGGCGAAGGAGATGGTGGTCATCAGGGCCAGACCCTGGGGAATCATGCTCGTCACCGCGGCTACGGACGCCACCAGTGCCGGCTCCAGGGCGACCTCGCGGGGGTTCTCCAGCGCGTAGGCCCAGCCGCCGAACGCCTGCACCTGCCCGTGGACGATCAGCGCGACGATCGGGACCAGGGCGACGGTGATCCAGGAGGCCACCTTCTCCAGCGCCCCGCGCAGCTCGGAGGAGATCTTCGTGAACCGGCGCGCCTGGGCGGCGAGCTTCGAGGCATGGGAGTCCGCGCCCACGGCGGTGGCACGCACCAGGCCGGTGCCCGCCACCACCGCGGAACCCGAGAGCACGGTGTCTCCGGGACGCTTCGGCACGGGGTCGGACTCGCCGGTGAGCAGGGACTCGTCCAGGTCCAGGCCGTCCGCCGTCAGCACCTCGGCATCCACCGGGACCTGGTCGCCGCGGCGCAGCGCCACCACGTCGTCCAGCACCACGTCCGCCAGAGCCACGCTCTGCCGAGCCCCGTCCCGGACCACCGTGACGCCGTCCTGGTGCAGCAGCGCGATCTTCTCCAGCTTCCGCTTCGCGGAGTACTCCTGCACCACGCCGATCACCACGTTGGCCACGGCGGCCAGGCAGAACAACAGGTCCAGCCAGCGGCCCAGGACGATGATGACCGCGGCGGCCAGGCCGATCGTGAGGTTGAACAGCGTCAGGACGTGGACACGCAGGATGGTCAGCAGCGACCGGGACGTGTCATCCGGCTGGGCGTTGGTCTGTCCGGCGGCGACGCGCTCGGCGACCTGCTCGGAGGTCAGGCCCTGCACGGAGGCGGAACCCTGCACGGAGGCCGGGGCCTGCTCTGCTGCCACGGTGGGCCTCCCTCCTGCGTGCGAACCCGGCGGACGCCCCGCCCGGCCCACGACGGACGCGGCGGGCCGGTCACCCACTCTATGCCGCGGGACCGGCCCGCCGTATCCGACTCAGGGCTGAGATCGTGCGGTGCGCAGGGCTGAGGTCGGGGGCCCCAGGGCGGAGAGCGCTCCGCCCCGGAAGGCTGAGTCTGCGGGGCCGCTCAGGCCTCCATCCGGTCGTACCGGGAGCGCAGGAACTGGTGGATGCCGTAGAGGATCAGGCCCACGCCCACGGCCACGGCCACGGCCACCAGGATGTACACGCCGAACGGCTGGTCCTGCAGCGTCTTCAGGGCCCCGTCCATGCCGGTGTTGTCCGAGGGGTCGTTCTGGACCACGGCCACGATGAACAGCACGCCCATCATCGCCAGCACGATGCCCTTGGCCACGTAGCCGACCACACCCGTCCAGGTCAGGGCCTTCGAGACCTCCGAACGGGACGGGGACTGCAGGTCCTCCGCGAACTTCCTCGTCACCCCGTTGTACACGTGGCAGCCGCCCACCACGATCACGACGGCGCCGATTACGATCAGCAGGATCGAGCCCGCCGATCAGGATGTGGAGGATGCCGTTGGCCACATGCCCGACGCGGGCGAGCTTGCGAAAGGTGTCCGAGTGGGCGGCGTCCTTGGCGCCCTGGTGCGCATCGCGGCCGAGTCTTTGGCGGTGTCTCCACCGTCGTGCACCGCCTGCTTCGCTGACCCGACGATCCCCGAGCCTTCCGGTCCCTTGGTCTGCGTCATGGGGTCATCGTGACGCGGGGCCCGACCCTGCCGCTGCTGACGGTCGGGCTCATGCACCTGGCGCTGTTCCAGCTCCTGCGTCCGGCGCTGCGCCGGATCGCCCGGGCGCGTGCGGTGCAGGCGGTGCTCCTGGTGGTCGGACGGCAGGCGATGCACCTCTACCTGTGGCACCTGGCCGTGGTCATCGCGCTCAACGGTGCCCTGTGGTTCGTCAGGGCGGGGCCGGAGCCGGGGTCTGCCCTGTGGTGGTGGACGCGACTGCCCGTCTGGGCGGGCGTGGTGCTGCTGACGCTCGCGCTCACCTGGCGAGAGGCGGGCCTCGAGCGGGTGTCCCCGCGGCCGGCCGACGGTCTGGGGCGTG
>NZ_JBNFOB010000302.1:0-2266 GCF_057364565.1 Micrococcus sp. LASM2_SD2
CCGGCCGCCTCAACGCCGGCCCGCCGCCTGCTCGCGCCCGGGCGACGAGGGCAGCGATCTCGGCCCCGCACCCGGGACTCGGCGCCGCAGCGACGCAGGGTGTCCTGCCAGTGCGCCACCTGCTCGTCGCCGAGTTCGGCACGTCCCAGCTCGTCCTCCAGCGCGGCGGCCTCCTCTGCCGGCAGCAGGTCCAGCGCGTGCGCGATCAGCACGGTGCGCTTGCCCTCCCGCAGGTCGTCTCCGGACGGCTTGCCCGTCAGCTCCGGATCGCCGAAGATCCCCAGCAGGTCGTCCTGGTACTGGAAGGCGAGGCCGAACGGAAGGGTGACGGACTCGAACGAGGCGACGAGGCCGTCGTCGCCTCCGGCCAGCAGCGCTCCCAAGGCCATGGGGTGCACGGCCGAATAGCGTGCCGACTTGTACTCGACCACCGTCTCCGCACGCTGCGCGGCGGCCGTCGGGTCCTCGGCCGGAGGTGCGACCTCGGCGAGCACGTCCAGGTACTGACCCAGCATCACCTCGAAGCGCATCGTCTCCATCTCCCGGCGCGCACGGTCCGCGCGCGGCGAGCCGGCGAAGGTGTCGTGGAAGGCGGTGTCAGCGAGGGAGAGGCAGACGTCGCCGGCGAGGACGGCCGCGGAGACGCCGAAGTGCGCGGGGTCCTGAAGCCAGCCCGAGGAGCGGTGCATCGCCTCGAAGGACCGATGGACGGCGGGCATGCCCCGCCGGGTGTCCGAACGGTCCAGGATGTCGTCATGGATCAGCGCGGCGGCCTGGAACAGCTCGAAGGCCGCCCCGGCGGTGAATATCCTCGGATCATCGGGGGCGCCGCCGGCCGCCCGCCAGCCGAGCCAGCCGAGGGTCGCGCGCAGCCGCTTGCCCCCTGCCGTGAGCCGCGAGATGGAGTCCACGACCGCGGCGGCCTCCGGGTGGATGTGCGCGGCATGGGCGCGATGGGCGTCCAGGAGCTCCGTGAGGCGGTCGGCGACCGCGGCGCGGAACTGCTCCGGAGTGAGGCTGGCATGCGGGGTGTTCTGCGGCATGCGCCCACCCTATGCCGTCCGCCCTGTGGGTAGGGTCGGAGACATGCAGCAGCCCGCGCCCGCGCTCACGGGGGAGGACGCCACCGTCCTCCATGTGGACATGGACGCCTTCTTCCTGTCCGTGGAGCTGCGCGAGCGTCCGGACCTGCGGGGGATCCCCGCCGCCGTGGCGGGCAGGTCGCTGCGCTCGGTGATCCTCTCCGCCTCGTACGAGGCGAGGGCGTTCGGCGTGCGGTCGGCGATGCCCGTGGGACAGGCCCTGCGGCAGTGTCCGCAGCTGCGCCTCGTGGAACCGCGGCAGAGCGTCTACCGCTCCGTGTCCGCCGAGGTGATGGCCCTGTTGGACCGCGTGACCCCCGTGCGCGAGCAGCTCAGCGTGGACGAGGCGTTCCTGGACGTGTCCGGTTCACGGCGCAGGCTGGGCCCGCCCGCGAGGATCGGCGCCGCGATCAGGGAGCGTGTCCGCGCCGAGCTGGGCCTGCCCTGTTCGGTGGGGGCGGCGCCGGTGAAGTTCGTGGCCAAGATGGCCTCCACCGCCGCGAAGCCGGACGGGCTCGTGGTGGTGCCGGGCGAGCGCCTGCTGGAGTTCCTGCATCCGCGCCCCATCGACCACCTCTGGGGCGTCGGACCCGTGCTGGCACAGCGGCTGCGCACTCGTGGGGTGGAGACGATCGGCGACGCGGCCGCGCTGCCGGAGGGGCGACTGCAGTCCTGGTTCGGGGAGGCCGGGGCACGGCTCGAGGACCTCGCCCGGGGCTTCGACCCGCGGCCCGTGCGTCAGGAGGAGGGGCATCGAAGCATCGGGGCGGACCACACGTTCGACGACGACCCCACCGACCCGGACGAGATCGACCGCCACGTGTTGCGACTGTGCCATCACGTGGCCGGTCGCCTGCGGACCGAGGGCGTCCTGGCAGGCGGCCTCACCGTGCGCGTGAAGTCTCCTCAGGGGCAGGTGCGCTCCCGCGTGGCACGGCTGCCGGATCCCACCGACTCGGGACACGACCTCTCCGCTCCGGCACGCCGCGCCGTCCGTGACCTGCTCGCCGAACGACGGCATCCGCTGCGACTGGTCGGCGTGCGCGCGGAGCGGCTCACGGACGAGCGTGCTCCCCGTCAGCAGAGCCTCTTCGACGACGCTGCCGGCGGCCGTGCGGCAGACTGGGGAGCGGCCGAAACGGGCCGTCGACGCCGTCCGCCGCAGGTTCCCCGGGCTCGGCCCG
>NZ_JBNFOB010000303.1:0-2265 GCF_057364565.1 Micrococcus sp. LASM2_SD2
CGTCCGCGCGGCGCGGACCGCGGCGATGGGAGCCGGTCAACGCTCACGTCCTGCCGGTCTCCGCGTCGACGTCCGGGGGCCACCCCGAGCCCGGTCGGCGTAGCGGTCGGCCAGGGCCTCGGGGTCGGCGAACACGTCGATGGTCCACTGCGTCACCGGGTCCCAGCCGCGGGCCTCGAGGGCCTCGGGCAGCAGGCGAGAGCGCTCCCGGACGGGCAGCGAGGTGTAGGTGTCCGCGCCGTCGGAGGCGACGGCCAGGGGGGAGGCCTCGCCCTGCGGGTCCCACACCGCCATATCCATCACCGAGCCGAACAGCGGCCACACCTTCGCGCCGTGCTCGCCCAGGCGGCGGACGAGGTCCTGGCTCAGGGGGTTGGGCACGCCCGTGCCGGGGACCTTCTCCTTCTCCCCGAAGTAGGCCTGCAGGATCCGGTAGAAGTCCAGGGCGCCGCCGGAGAGGCGGTCCTCCTCGAGGTCCTTCGCGCGCAGCGCGGAGACCAAGTGCATGCGCTCCCGGGCCCGGTGAAGGCCCGCGCCACCATGCGGGCGCCGTCCGGGTCGGAGAACGCGCCGAAGTGGTGGACCACGCGGCCGTGCGGGGTGCGGCCGTAGCCGTGGGTGAACACGACCTCGTCGCGCACGATCCCGTCCGCCCGGACCACGGGGGCGATCACGAAGGGTTCGCGGGGGTCGTCCTCGGCGCGGCCGCGGGAGAGGAAGTCCAGGGCCCACTGGTTCTTCGCGGCGGTGGCGCGCACGGCGGCGGCGACCTTGCGGGCATGCTGCTCGGACACCGTGACCACGGCCAGGGACTTCTCGGGCCGGGACCGGATGTGCTCGAACACGAGCTCGACGGTGCGGGTCACGTCCGCGACCGTGGAGACCACGGCATCGCCGCCGGTGAGCGGGATGCCGGTGCCGTCCTCCAGGTAGTGGGCCACCACCGGGCGGTCCCGGCCGGTGAGCTCCCCGGCGTGCGGGACGGCGTCCAGGGCGCCCTCGTAGTTCGCGGCCGAGAGGATCCTCACCAGGGTGCGCTCGAGGCCGCGGTGGACGGTGCGCAGCGGCACGGTGGGCAGCACGTCCTCGAGGGCGGCGTGGGCCGAAGCGAGGGGGCGCAGCGGTCCGGCGGTGGCCGTGGGGTCCACGGACACCTGGAAGGGCTGCGGGCGGCCCAGGACGGGGTCGCCGAACGCGATGACCTGCTCGGCGCGCAGGAGCGCGCCCATGGCGGAGGCCAGCGAGGTGGACGCGGACTCGAGCAGGATGACGGTGTCCGCCTCCCAGTCATCGCCGAACTCGGTGAGGGCCATCGGCGAGGTCGTCACGATCGGCACGAGGGGCTGGAGCAGCTCCGGGGTGATCGTGGTCAGCGCCGGGACGGTGACGGTGCCCTGCTTCAGCAGGTTCCGCAGCACGGCGGCGTCGGCGCGGTCGCGGCCGAGCGCCTCCTTCCACAGGGTGCCCAGCCGGTGGCGCAGGCGCGCGGCGCCAGAGTCCAGGTGGGCCCGGTCCAGCTCGCGGTAGCGCCGCTCCACGGCGGTCAGCGCCTCCCCGTCCATCATGGCGAGGAAGTCGTCCCCGGAGATCATGGCCTCGAGGGCGGACTGCCACCAGGCGAGCTCGAGCTCGCCGGAGAGGTTGCCGGTCGGGACCTCACGGCGGTGCAGGTCCTGGAGCAGCTCGTCCAGGCCGTGGTCCCGCAGCCGGTCCAGCACGAGGGTGCGCTCCGGCAGGGAGGCCAGCGTCTCGCGGTCCGCCACCAGTCCGTCCACGAGGGCGGCGAGGTCGTCCACGTCCCGGTCCACCAGCGGGGCGTCCTCGGTCTGCTCGGCGGCCAGGACCTCCTGCAGCCGGTCCAGGCGGTCCACCACGTCCGCCACCGCGTCCAGGGCGCGGTCGGTCATGCCCGGCGCCGAGGGCGTGGACGGGCCGCCGGCGAAGCGGGTCCACACGGTCTGCTGCTCCTCCACCTGGACGAGGGCCGCGTGCAGGTCCTCCGGGTGCACGCCGGGGCGGACCACGTCCTTGGCGGCACGGCGCAGGCGGGCGCGGGTCACGGAGGACATCTCCACCATGTGGCCGCGACGCCAGGAGCTGGAGGCGGTGGCGGCCACCATCGCGGGCACGTCCTGGGCGTAGACCTCCGGGGTGAAGGTCTGCAGAGACCGCCGCACGGCGTGGTACAGCTCCACCTGCTCGGCCCAGCCGGCCACGGTGGGCGGCCGGGCGCAGGCCCGCCTCGCGGGGCCGCGGACTCCACGG
>NZ_JBNFOB010000304.1:0-2258 GCF_057364565.1 Micrococcus sp. LASM2_SD2
GCTCGAACAGGTCGATGGCCTGTTCTCGTTGTTCTGGTGTGAGTTTCGATGGTGCTGGCACAGCACTGCTCCCCGGGTGAGTCGGACTTGAATAGGAGTCCAACTTCCGGGGAGCAGTGCATGGTGGGGTGCGCGGCCGTCGTCGGGAAGGGGCCCTCGGCGGGCGGCGGCTCAACCCTCGTAGACGAGCTCGCGGAACTCCGGGTAGCGCGCCAGGTACTGCTGCACGTACGTGCACTCCGGGGCGATCTGCTCGCCCTCCGCGGCGAGGCGCTGGAGGACCATCGTCACCAGCGCGCGGGCGTAGCCCTGGCGGCCGTAGGCCTCGTCGATGATCGTGTGTTGCAGGCGCACCACAGTGCGGGCCTCGCCCTCGGCGTCGTCCGCGGCGGGGATCTCGTCCACGGTGTAGCCCTCGAAGCCGATGAAGGTGTCGTCCTGGCGCAGCTCGAAGCGGCCGCGGTCGGGATCCCGCGTCAACTTGAGGCGGTCGTGGACGATCAGTTCGGGGCGGTTCACGGTGTCCATGTCCGAAGCCTAGTCCGGGTGCGACGCGGCGCTCAACGGTCGACGGCGCCGCTCAGTCGTCGGCGGGGTCGTAGCACTCCAGGGCCACCACCTTGCCGCCCACCTCCAGGCCCTGGTGCGCCACGAGCACGCCGCCCGGGCGCAGGTACGGGTCCTCCTGCGGCATCGCCTGCAGCACGTCGCGGTGCGCGGTGGCCGCGCCGATCTCCTGCAGCAGCTCCGGCAGCACGGGCCGATGCGAGCAGACCACCAGGGCGCGGCGCTTCTCCAGCAGCCCCCGCATCACGCGGCGGGTCTTGCGCGGGTTGTCCGCGGCGCCGGCCTCGGTGAGGGAGCGCTTGTACTTCACGGGCAGGCCAGAGTCCTTCACCAGCGGGGAGACGGTCTCCACGCAGCGGCGCCACGGCGAGGAGAACAGCTTCTCCGGCGCCCACGCGGACACCAGCCGGCGGTCCGCCAGCGCCTGCCTCCGGCCGGTGGCCGCCAGGGGACGGTCCTCCTCGGCACGGGACCAGGAGGCGCGGGGCTTGGCCTTGGCGTGCCGGAGCAGCACGAGGGGCACGGTGCGCAGCCGGCGCTCGTCGTGCGCGGTCACGAGGGCGTCCAGGGGCTCCACGTCCGCGGCGTTCGTGAGCATGGACCGGGCCTGCTTCGGGGAGACCCAGCGCAGCTCGTCCACCTCGTCACCGTCCGCCCGGCCCTTCTGGCGGGAGGCCTCCGTGGCCCAGTACCAGACCTCCTTGGACCGTGTCCCCGCCCTGCCGCCGCGGGCCTTCACCTCGTACCGGGTGACGGCCAGCGGGATGCCCAGGCCCACGCGCAGGTCCGTCTCCTCGCGGACCTCGCGGACCGCGCACTCCGGCAGGGTCTCGCCCGGGTCCAGCTTGCCCTTCGGCCAGGACCAGTCGTCGTAGCGGGGGCGGTGGATGACCAGGACCTCGAGGCCGCCGGGGCCGCAGCGCCAGGGCACCACTCCGGCCGCCAGCACCTCGGCCTCCGGGGCGGGCACGTGGTGGCCCGCGGCGGCGCGCGCGGCGGTCAGGGCGTACTGCGACGTCGGCATGCTGCTCCGTTCGTTCTCGGTCGGACCCGGGCGTTCCGGGACGGCCCGTCCCACGGCACCGTCCGCACCAGGATAGTGCGCGGGCGGCCGGTCACCGCCTGCCGGTCCCAGGGGCGCGCGGCGCCGGCGGTTCTGTGCGGACGGCGCCCGGCCTCAGGTCGGGCGGTACTGGGCGTCCGCGGCGTCCAGGGCGAAGCCGAGGGACTCGTACAGGTGCACCGCGGCCGTGTTGTCCGCGTCCACGTAGAGGTCCACGCGGCGGACCCCGGCGTCCCGCATGTGCACGAGGCCGGCCACCGTGAGGGCGCGGCCCAGGCCCAGGCCCTGCGCCTGCGGGGAGACGCCCACAGCGTAGACCTCGCCCACGGTCCCGTCGCCCTCGACCTTGGTCCAGTGGTAGCCCAGCAGGGTGCCGTTCTCCTCACGTTCGGCCAGGAGGAACCCGGCGGCGTCGAACCAGTCCTCCCCGCGGCGGTCCTCGAGGTCGTCCTGCGTGAGCGAGCCCTGCTCAGGGTGGTCGGCGAACGCGGCCGCGTTGAGCTGGAGCCAGGCGGCGTCGTCCGTGCCGGGGACGTAGGGGCGCAGGCGGACCCCCGCCGGCAGGTCGGGTGCGCAGAGCGTGGCGAGCGCGGCGGAGTCCGCCGCCATGCGGCGCAGCTCGCGCACC
>NZ_JBNFOB010000305.1:0-2239 GCF_057364565.1 Micrococcus sp. LASM2_SD2
GAGCTCGCGGCGTCCGTGCGAGACCGTGGCGCCGAGCAGCAGGGCCGCAGCGGCGCCGGCGGCGGGGGCCACCCAGCCCGGCAGGGGGCGGGTCAGCAGGATGAGGGTGAGCAGGACGGGCACGCAGGCCAGCAGGGCGAGCATGGGCGGTCCTCCTCACGGTAGGGCTGACGACATGGATGAACCGACGTGCGCAGACCTGTCGGTCAGGCGAGTTGGACAAGGGCCCACCGCACCCTCTGGGCGAACTCCGGGCAGCCGGCCCGCCGGAGGGCATCGTCGAGCTGGGCGTGTCCCGGCTTCTGAGACCAGTAGCGGAACTGGGTCTTCACGATCGGCAGGAGGCAGTGCGGGTTCGAGTCGGTCGTGAGAATGAAGAAGTCGTCCGGTGAGATGACGTCGTAGTGCTCGTCGTCCGGCGTCGTGGTGATGTCAGCCGGGGAATTGTCGGTGAGTACGAGATCCGCTCGACCCGTCACAGCGGCGGCGTGGACGTGGTAGTCATGTTTGTCTTCGCCTGTGAAGGCCAGCGTGCCGGGGAAGTCGGACAGCACTTCGTCCATGACCCCGGTAATCTTCTCCACGCGGTCCCAGATCGCACCACCGTCCCGGCGGGGGTGCCGGCGCCGAAGAGCGTGGACCGCCTCCGCCTGGATGTCCGGGGTGAGGTAGAGCTGGAACATTCCTTCGTTGGACTCACGGAGGAAGTGGAGCCAGTCCAGCGTCGTCCGGCTCACCAGGACATTGGCGTCGACGAGTACCCTGCGCGTCATGGAGCGAGTCTAGCCACGGCGCCTCACGGCCGTGGGGTGCCATGCCCTCACACCCCACTGTCGCACCGCGGCCTCAGTCCCAGTCGCCGTCCTCATCGCGCAGAGCGGCGAAGGCCGCACGGCGCTCGTCCTTGCGCTTCTCCCTCAATGCGAAGATCTCTTCCCGCTTGAAGCGGGTGTGGCTGCCGACCTTGAAACCGGACAGACGTCCCTCACGGACCCACTTCATGAGAGTCGGGCGGGAAACACCCAGAATCTCGGCTGCCACCGTGCTAGTCAGCTCCTCTGGAAGCCGACCGATCGTCGCCTCACCGGTCTCCGCCACTGCTGTGAGCGTGGCCAGCAGCATCCTCTGCAGACGAGGCGGCAGAGGGATCTTGTCCCCGTCTGGGCCACGAAGGATCAAAGTGGCGCCCTGCGGTCGTGGGGTCTCCACCGCCATGCGGACATCGGTGTCATCGATCGTGATGCTCTCTCCAAACAGCGCGGCAGGCATGACGGTCTCCTCTCTGTCCGTGCGTCCGCCCACCATATCCGTGTTTCACTTGTATCTGCAACCCCGGTTGCATGTCACGGCCCGGCGAGCGCGCGCAGGGATAGGGATACCGTGGCCCTATGAGTGCGCTCCGTGCATCCGCTTCCCACAGCGGCCGTCTGCCCGCCCTCTCGGCACTGGCGGCCGCACCGGTTCCGGTGGTGGCTGCGCCGATGGCCGGCGGACCCTCCACGCCCGAGCTGGCCGCGGCCGTGATCCGTGCCGGCGGCTCCGGCATGCTCGCCGGCGGCATGAAGACGCCTGAGGCGGTGCGGGACGAGGTGGATGCCGCCCGCGGGTTGCTCGGGGAGGTGGCCGAGGAATCCGCAGGCCGGTCCGGGGAGGGCCCCTCCTCCTCCGGCACGCTTCCCGACGACGGCACTCACCTCCGCCTCGGCGTGAACCTCTTCGTCCCGGATGCCGTGAACACCCGTGTGCCCGCCCGGGACGATCGGGCCGCCGCACAGCGGCGGGAGCAGGTGGCGGACTTCGCCGCCCGGCTGGCACCGGTGGCCGCGCGGTACGGGGCCGAGGTGCCGTCGGCGGAAGAGGCGACGCCGGACCCCGAGGCCGAGCGTGCGCAGTTCGAGCAGTTCCTGGCCCTGGCCGAGGAGCAGTACTGGCCATGGGTGACCTTCACGTTCGGACTGCCCGCGCCGGAGGTCTTCGCCCGGCTGGTGGCCGCGGAGGTGGCCCCCGGTGTCACGGTGACGGACGAGGCGGAGGCGCGGGCCGCCGTCGGAACGGGGCACGGCTGCTGGTGGTGCAGGGACCGGACGCCGGCGGCACGCGGCACCCTGGACCCCGCCGCCGAGCCGGGGACGGCGCCCCTGGAGGAGCTGCTCCGTGAGGTCCGGGCGGCGTGCCCGGAGGTCCCGCTGATCGGCGGCCGGCGGGATCGCCACCGCCGAGCAGGCGCGGGCCGCGCTGG
>NZ_JBNFOB010000306.1:0-2216 GCF_057364565.1 Micrococcus sp. LASM2_SD2
CGACGCGTGCAGCAGGCCCCCGGCCAGCCGTTCCGCCGTCCACAGGGCACGCACCGTCCGGGTCCGCGAGCGCCGCCCGCACGGCACGCAGCAGGGCCGGGGCCAGGATCGTGCGCAGGTGGAGGGCGTCGTGGTCCTTGAAGGCGAGCACCGCGCTCGAGACCGGTTCTGCATAGGCCCCGGCCACGAGCGTCGGCAGCGGCGACCCGGTCGGCGTCAGCGGCAGGGCGGCCGCGCCCTGCTCCGCCCGAAGGGGACGGGAGAGCGCACGCTGCAGCACGGTCCCGCAGTCGCCGGCAGACGCCGCCGCCCGGGCGCGCACACGGCGCAGTCGGCCGGCAGGAACAGGTCGGCGAGGTCGGCGAACAGGGATGACATGCCGCCAGTCCACCAGGTGCGCAGGGCCGGTCGGCTCCCGTCCGCGCGGCTGTGCGGGACCGGAGCGGGTGTGCAGGACGGGTCCGTCCATGCAGGACGGGGTCCGCCCGCGCCGGGGCGCTCGGGCCGCCCGTGTCAGCCCGGGAAGGACAGGTCGCGGATGGGGCGTGCCAGCTCCTGGCTGCGCCAGGAGGAGCCGAGCAGCAGGTACACGCCGTTCTCGGTCTCCGCGTAGAAGGACTGGGAGTCGCCCGCGGACAGCCCCGTGAGGCCGGCGAGGGCGTTCAGCGTCCGCCGCGAGCCGTCCAGGGAGACCACCTGCGGCTCCACCTTCTCCTCGGCGTCGTCCGCGTAGTCGGTGACCACCACGGTGACGTCGTCCACCCAGAACAGGTCCCGCATCGGGACGCTGGCCTCGAGGGTCTGCGGCTCGGTCAGGGACGAGGGCACGCCGTCCGCACCGCGGACCACGCCGGCCACCCTTAGGCTCACGCCCTCCTCGGACTCGATGAGCATGGCGGCGCGGGTGCCGGTGGGGCCCACCTGCAGCGTGCGCACGGTCTCGCCCGGTCGCAGCCACGGAGTGCTCACCTGGCGCGCGGTGCCGTCCGCGACCTCTCCCAACGGCACGGCGGTGATGCGCGAGGAGCTCCCCGAGTCCACGGTCCAGGCCCAGTCGAGTCCGTCGATGCTGGGGCGGGTCAGGGAGACGCCCGCGACGATCTGGTCGAGGGTGCCCTCCGTGTCCGCGTGGTACAGCTGCGTGCGGTCCGCGGTCAGGAACGCGAAGTCGGTGCGCGCCCGGTTCACGGCGGGCTCCACCGGGTTGAGGGAGGACACGTTGCGCAGGCCCCCCACGGGGGTCACGCTGAGCCCCTGGAAGAACGCCAGCGTCTGGCTGTCCGGGTCGACGCCGACCTGCACGGTGCCCTTGGACGGGTTGACCTCCACCGGTTCCACCTGTTCCGCCTCGCCCTCCACGGCGAGCGGGTCGAGGTCCACGGTCACCTCGACGCTGTCGACGGTGCTCAGGCCCTGCAGCGTCATCTCAACCTGCTGGCGCAGGCGCTCGCGGCGGTCCGGGTCCATGCCCTCGACGGTCGCGGAGGTGAGGTCCACGGAGGCGGTGCCGTCCGTGACGGGGACGGTGGGGCGGCCCAGCTGCGCACCGCTGCCGGAGGGGAAGGCGGTGACCACGGCCCCGCGCAGCGGCTCCGCGGGCCCGGCCAGCAGCGCACGGGTCATGGCGGCGGCCGTCGTGCCGCGGTTGATGAACCACCGCACGTCCGGGACGGCATAGGTCAGGGTGGGGTCGAAGAAGTACAGCTCGTGGGGCGCGTAGATCGCGGCGAACTGGGATCCGGAGAGCATGGTGCCGTCCTCCGCGGCACTGATGCGCCGCTGGCCGTCCACCTCGGTGACCTGGAGCTCCCACGCCTCGGTGGTGCCGGAGGGCACCGGCGTGCGGATGCCGTTCTGGTCCACCCATGAGTCGATCTCCACCTGGACCAGGTACGTGCCCTCGTCGTCCACGCGGGTGACGGTCGGCTGCGAGGAGTACACGACCGTGCGCCGGTACGGGTCCCAGTCCTTAGACGCGTCGCCGGTCAGGTACTGGCGTGCGATCCCGTAGTCGTCCTGGGGTCCCACCCCGGCGGCGAGGAAGCCGCGGATGATCTCGGAGGCGCCGGCGTCCTGGACCGGGCCGGCGGGCACGTAGAGGGGCACCTCCTGGTCCTGCTCGGCCCCGGCGAGCGGCGGTGAGGTCCCCACGGGCGAGGAGGTGGGCACCTGGGGCGCAGGAGGCCAGGGCGAGGGACGCCGCGGCCAGGACCGCG
>NZ_JBNFOB010000307.1:0-2196 GCF_057364565.1 Micrococcus sp. LASM2_SD2
CGCCGCCCGTCGTCGTGGGCAGGCAGGGCGCCCACGGCGCCCGGGCGGGCCGGTCCTCAGCCGACCTCCTCGGCGTCCTGCAGGTTGACGCAGCCGCGTTCGGCGGGGATCCGGCCGACGGCGGAGGCGAGGGTCACCATCACGCTGTCCGAGGTGGCCCGGTCCCGGGCGAACAGCACCTCAACGGCGGGGGAGCGTCCGTAGGTCGTGATCCGCCAGTTCTCGCCCTCCTCGCGGACCACCCAGTCGACGCCCTCGGCGGAGACGCACCGGTCCGTGGTGGGGGCCGGGGGCTCCACACCGCACCGCAGGACGACCGCGGACGGGTCTCCCCACACCGCGGTGGCCTGACTGTCCGTGGGGCGCAGGGAATGGTCGCCGACGTCGTCCGGCATCGCGATCATGGCGGGCGCGCACGCCGGGTCGGCGGCGTTCTCGGCCGCCTGGACGGAGGCGATCCGACCGTCGGTGCAGCCGCTGGCGGCGAGCCCGACCGCCGCCAGCAGCAGGACGGCCTTGACGGGGGAGGGGGAAAGCGCGGTCACGACCTCCACCCTAGTCCCGGTCGAGGTGGCTAGCATGGGGCACACCGATCTGACACGGCCGGCGCCACGGGAGCACGGTCGTGAGGACCCGAGCCCCCAGGAGCGCAGCCTCGTGAGCCCATCCACCGCATCCTCGTCCGCCTCCGAGGCCGGCCGGCGTCCCCGGCGACGTCATCGCGGCCTCAAGATCGTGGCGGGCGTGCTCCTGCTGGCGCTCATCGCCGCCGGTGCCGTGGTGGCCCTCTACGTCGGCGGGATCGCCAAGACCGTGGACGACGTGCAGAAGTTCGAGGGGAACGTGTTCCCCGAGGAGAGCCTGCGGCCCCAGTACGGCGGCGGTGCCGGGCAGGGCCGCGGCGACGGCTCGAAGGACGGCACCCGAGGCTCGCAGGACGGGGCCGAGGACGGCTCCGGCGGCTCCGTCGACGGGGACGGGTCCGGCGGCGGTGACGGCTCCGGAGGAGCCTCCGGCGGCGGTGGCACGGACGGGTCGGGAGGCTCCGCCGACGGCGGCGGATCGGGCGGCTCGGCGTCCGGTGAGGGGTCCGGCTCCGTGGTGATGCCGGAGGTCACCGGCCCCGGCGAGGTACACGGACCGGAGGCCTCGTCCCCGGACGAGGACATCGACGAGAAGGCCGTGAACTTCCTGCTCCTCGGCGCGGACTCGGGCGACCTCACCGACGGCAAGAACACGGACATCGCCCGCATCAGCGGCATCGGCCGCTCGGACACGATGATGTGGGTGCACGTGCCCGGCGACCGCGAGGACATCCAGGTCATGTCCATCATGCGCGACACCTGGCTGCCGATCCGCGGCCACGGGGACCGCAAGCTCAACGCCGCCTACCAGCTCGGCGGCGTCCCGCTGGCCATCTCGACCGTCGAGAACATGTTCCAGGCACGGGTGGACCACGTGGTGGCCGTGGACATGGTGGGCTTCCGCGACCTGGTCAACGCCCTCGGCGGCGTAGACCTGCACAACCCGCGGGCCTTCGAGTCCGGCGGGAAGTCCTTCGCGCAGGGGAACATCCACCTGACCGGAGAGGAGGCCATCGTCTACGCCCGCGAGCGCTACGCCTTCGGCGACGGCGACTACTCCCGCGTGGAGAACCAGCAGCGCCTGGTGAAGGCCATCGTGACCAAGGCGATGTCCCGCACGACGCTCACCGACCCGAACTCCGTGCGGAACTCCATCGAGTCCTTCGCCCCGTACCTGACCTTCGACGAGTCCCTGGACTCCGGCACCCTGTTCGACCTGGCCTGGTCCATGCGCGGCGTCCGCGGCGACGACATCCAGGTGAGCACGGTGCCGACCCTGGGCACGGGCTATGCCGGCGACCAGGCCGTGGTGTGGCCGGACTGGGCCTCCATCCGCCGCATCGGCGAGGGCATCCGCACGGGCACGCTGAACGAGGTGCTCAACCGGTGACGCGCACGCCGAGGCCCCCGCGCATCGTCCGCTGGCTGGCCTGTGCCGAGCAGCTGCTCGGCCAGGCCGCCGAACGCCTGGACGCGCTGAACGTCTTCCCGGTCCCGGACGCGGACACGGGCAGCAACATGCACGCGACAATGGCGGCGGCCCATGCCGCGGCGGCCGACGCCGCGGAGGCCTCGACGGACATCGGCGCGACCCCTCGAGCGGGGGCCGGCG
>NZ_JBNFOB010000308.1:0-2191 GCF_057364565.1 Micrococcus sp. LASM2_SD2
CCCGTGCCGGCCCGGCCGGCGCCGAGGATCCCCACGGCAGCAGGGAGACGGCCGCCGTCGGCGGGGGAGGCCTCCGGCCCAGCGGCGCAGTCCTGGGCGCCGCTCACCGGATCTCGGTGTGCTGGCGGCCCAGCCCGGAGATCTCGACCTCCACGACGTCCCCGGAGACCAGCCACGGGCGCCGACCGTCCTTGCGCTTGCGGCCCAGCGCGACGCCGGCCGGGGTGCCCATCATGATCAGGTCGCCGGGGTGCAGGGTCACCATCTGGGAGAGGTAGGAGACGATCTGCTCCGGGGTGAACACCACGTCCAGGGCCTTCGCGGACTGGCGCTTCTCCCCGTTGACGGTGGTGGTGATCTCCGCCTTGGAGGAGAACTCGTCCGGGGTCACCAGCCAGGGGCCCACCGGGGTGGAGGCGTCCCAGACCTTGCCCTGCAGCCACTCGGAGGTGCGGCCCTGGAAGCCGCGGACGGAGACGTCGTCCGCCACGGCGTAGCCGGCGATGTGCTCGGCGGCCTGGGACTCGGGGATGCGGCGGCCGGGTTCGCCGATGACGATGCACAGCTCGCCCTCGTAGTCGAGGCGGTGGTCCTCCTCCGGGACCTCCACGTCGTCCAGGGCGCCGGTGAGGGACTGCGCGAACTTCGCGAAGAGGGTGGGGTGCTCGGGGGACTCCAGTCCCGTCTCCTTGATGTGGTCCCGGTAGTTGAGGCCCACGCCGACCACCTTGGTGGGGAACGGCACGAGCGTCTCGTACATGAGCGTGGCGACCTCGAGCACGCGGGCCGGGTCCTGCTCGGCGGCCGCGAGGGCCTCCTCCACCATGCGGCGCTGCTCCGCGGGCTCGGCGGTGAGGTACTCGCCCACGTCCGCGCAGCCCTCGATCTCCACGGCCTCGGCGGCGATCTGCGGATCGGCCTCGTCGACGGCGGTGATCACGGCGGCGAACGTGTTGCCGGGGTAGGCGGCGTCCTCGGACGGGCGGCGGAACGTGGCGAGCTTCATGCCTCCCATCTCACCACAGCACGGGGCGGCCCGGCAGGGACCCCGTCGCCCGCCCGGCACTGCACGGTGATGAGGATCACAGCGTCATTGCTAAGATCCTCCTGTGGAGTGGCGCCGTCCGGTGATGCGCCTGCTCGAGGACACCCGGCTGCAGCGCCGCCTCGGGGCCGGCGCCCTCGCCGCGGCCGTGGCCGTGGCCGGCCTGGGCCTGCTGCTCCAGGAAAGGGCGGACCGCAACCTGAGGGAGAACATCATGGCCAAGTACGACGTCGTGGCGGTGGAGGAGATCTCCGGCCACGGTGACGGCTTCCGCGTCGAGCTCGACGAGCAGGACTGAGCCGTTGGCCGCAGCGCAGACCTCCGTCGAGGGGGCATGGCGGACGGTGAAATCCGCATGAACCCGGTCCACGTCCTCTCCTCCTACGTGCCCTACCGGACCGTCTACACCTGGGAGTACCGGGTGCTCTACGCGGCCGCGGTCCTGGCGCTCGCCGTGGGCGTCGCCCTGTTCGTCTGGGGCGGCGCCGCGCCGCCCGGGAGCGGGGCTGCGCTGCCTCCCGCCGGGGGTCGCGCCGGCCGAGCGCGTCCGCACCCTGGACCGGCAGGACTGGCGCCGTCTGCGCCGCTTCGAACGTCTCCGCATCGCGGGGGCGGCGGTGGCCTCCCTGTGCCTGGTGTTCGGCTTCCTCGGGCTGCACACGCGGGACGAGGCCCACGTCAACCTGAGGGCCAACATCGTGGGCGCCTACAGCCCCGCCCTGCTGGCGGTGGACGAGGTCACGCCCACGGACGGCGGCTACCTCGTGGAGCTGCACTGGCTCCGCCCGGACGGCGTGTACACGGGTGCGCCGGTCGTCCCCGATGCACCCGGCTCCGACGCCGTCGCTGGCCCGCCGGGGGCGGGCGTGTACGACGCGATCGTCGTCCCGGACGTCCTGGTCACCCTCGAGGACCGTCGCCGTCCGACCCTCTCACAGATCCCCGCCGAGGTGCTCGAGGAGTGGCCCTCCCTCGGCCGCTGACCACCAGCACTCCTCGCCGTGGCATCGTGGCCCCATGCAGAACCACGACGACGGCCACGCCCCTCAGCAGTCCGCCTCGCCCCTCGTGCTGGGCACCATGGGGTGGGGCACCTCCGGGGGACGGCCCGGCCCGGGGCGGCCGCGGCCCTCGACGCCGCGCTCG
>NZ_JBNFOB010000309.1:0-2160 GCF_057364565.1 Micrococcus sp. LASM2_SD2
GGCTTGGCCTGCCCGGCTCCCGGGCGGCCTTCGCGCTCGAGCTCCGGCCACCCGGCTCGGCGGCACGCCGCTCGCGCGATGCGGGCGCTCCCTCCACTGGCCGGTCTCCGGGTCATCCAGGAGGCACGGAAGCCGGTCTCGTCCGCCTCGTCGTCCTGCTGCGGAGCACCCTGGCGGGAGCTCATGTACCAGGCGGGCGTGCGGACCGAGGAGCCGGGGCCCTCGGTGTCCTGCCGCCGGGTGACACGGGCGGACAGCGAGCCGCCGGAGGCGGAGGGGCGCTGCGCCTTCGGGTCCCATCGGGTGGCGAGCCACCAGACGAGCAGGCCGACGCCGGCCAGGCCGGCCAGGGCGGTGAGGCCGCCGCCGGCGACCACGGTGGCGGTCAGTCCGACGCCGGAGAACAGCGAGACCAGCCCCACGCCGCCCACGGCGGCCACTCCCACGCCGGCGCCGAGAGATCCCGGCGGCGCAGCTGGGCGTACAGCACCCGGCCGTCCGGACCGGGCAGGACCGTCCAGGCGGCGGCGTAGGCCAGCAGGGCCAGGCCCGCCGAGAGCAGGCACGCCGCGGCGAAGACGCCCCCGCACCAGCAGCGGGTCGAGTCCGTAGCGAGTGGCGACGCCCCCGAGGGAGCCCGAGACCCAGGGCTGCTCCGTGCGGGTCACACCCCAGGAGCGCACGGGGCGGCGCAGCCAGCCCGGGAGGGCGGACAGGCCGTCCGCGGGCCCCGGCTGGGTGCCGGCGGCGAAGGCGTCGGCGGTCGGATCGGCGGTCTGGTCGGCGTAGGGGTGCTGGTGGGAGGGCATGGCTCCATCCTCCCGCGGGGCATGGTCGGGGCACATCCGGGGAATCCCGGAACCCGTCCCGGATGTGCGCCCCGGCCAGGACCGGGCAGGATGGGGACATGCAGAACCCTCCCGCGCCCCGCGCGCGCCCGCCGCTGATGCGCCACCGCACGGACCGTCCTGTGGCCGGCGTGTGCGCGGGCCTGGCCCGGCACCTCGAGCTGCCGGTGGGCTGGGTGCGTCTCGGCATGGTGGGCCTGGCCCTGACCGGCGGCGTGGGGCTGGCGCTCTATGCCTGGCTGTGGCTCCTCCTGCCCGAGGAGCGTGCCGACGGCACGGTGGACCAGGCGCCGGAGGCCCGGCAGCTGATGGAGACCGCCGTGACCCGGCTGCGGGAGGTCGGCTGGCCCGCCGTGCTCGGGGTGGCCGTGGCGGCCGTGGCCGCGCTGCTGCTGGTGCAGGCGCTCGGTGCAGAGGTGGACTGGGACGCCGCCGCCCCGGTCGGCATCCTGGCGATCGGCCTCGGCCTGGCATGGATGCAGGCGGACACGGCCGCCGAGCCCGGACGCCGCCGTCGGCATGTGGCTGCGCCTCGGCCTCGGCACGGCACTGGTGATGGTCTCCGTGCTGGCGCTCGCCGTGGACGCCGCCGGCCCGGGGACCCGTCTGGCTGGGCCTGCTCCTGGCCGTGGCCCTGCTGGCCGGCCTGGCGCTCGTGGCCGCCCCGTTCGTGCTGGGCTGGGTGACCCGTCGGGAGCGGGAGCGCACGGCGTTCGCCGTGCAGACCGAGCGCGCGGAGATCGCCGCCCACCTGCACGACTCGGTCCTGCAGTCCCTGGCCCTGATCCAGCGCCGCGCCGCGGACCCGGAGACGGTGGCCCGGGTGGCACGTGCCCAGGAGCGTGAGCTGCGTGCCTACCTGTTCGACGACCCCGCCCGGGACCCGGACACCCTCTCCGAGGCGCTGCGCCGAGCGGCGGGCGAGGTGGAGGACGTGTACGGCAGGCGCATCGAGGTGGTCGCGGTCGGGGACGCCGAGGGGGAGTGGCTCGAGCCGCTGGTGGCCGCCTCCCGCGAGGCCATGGCCAACGCCGCCCGCCACGCCGGAGACGCCCAGGTCTACGCCGAGGTCCTCGAGGACGAGGACGGCGCGGCCCAGGGGGTGGAGGTCTTCGTCCGGGACCGCGGCCACGGTTTCGACCCGGACCGGGTGCCGGCTGACCGGCACGGCGTCCGCGAGTCCCTGCGCGGCAGGATGGAACGGGCCGGAGGGGCGGTCCGCATCCGCTCCTCCGCCGCCGGCACGGAGGTCCACCTGCACCTCGACGCCCCCTCGGACCGGTCTGCCGAGGCCGGCACGGCCGAGGCCCGG
>NZ_JBNFOB010000310.1:0-2142 GCF_057364565.1 Micrococcus sp. LASM2_SD2
CCATGTGGGCCACGAGTTCATGAACGTCCACTTCCTGCTCACCGGCTTCGTGTTCGCGCTGGTGATGGTGGGGGCTGACCCGCTGCCGAACCGCCCGCCCTATCCGATCCGCCTGGGCCGGCTGCGCCGAGAAGCTGTTGGCCGTCGTCGAGGACCACCCGGGGGCGTCCGTCACCGGGCCGCGGGACGTGGACCCGGCCATGGGCGAGCCCCTGGAGCCGGGCACCCGGAGGCTGCCGGGCAACGTGCACCTGGTGGTGGACGGCGGCTCGGCCGACGCCCTGCTGTTCGCCCTGGACATGGCCGGTGTGGACAGCTCCTCCGGCTCGGCGTGCACCGCCGGGGTGGCCGAGCCGTCCCACGTGGTGCTCGCGCTGGGACGGCCCGAGGCCGACGCCCGCGCCACCGGCCGACTCACACTCGGCCACACGACCACCGAGGCGGACGTGGAGGCGCTGATCGCCGCCCTGCCCGCCGCCCTCGACGCCGCAGGAGGCACCCGATGAAGGTCCTGGCCGCCATGTCCGGGGGAGTGGACTCCGCCGTCGCCGCGGCGCGTGCCGTGGACGCCGGACACGAGGTCGTCGGCGTGCACCTGGCGCTGTCCCGCATGCCCGGCACCCTGCGCACCGGCTCCCGCGGCTGCTGCACCATCGAGGACGCCTCCGACGCCTGGCGCGCCTGCGAGCGCCTCGGCATCCCCTACTACACGTGGGACTTCTCCGAGCGGTTCAAGGCGGACGTGGTGGACGACTTCGTCGCCGAGTACGCCGCCGGCCGCACCCCGAACCCCTGCATGCGCTGCAACGAGAGGATCAAGTTCGCCGCCCTGCTCGAGCGCGCCCTGCAGCTCGGCTTCGACGCCGTCTGCACCGGCCACTACGCCGCCGTCCGGCCCGGCCCGGACGGGACGCCGGAGCTGCACCGCGCCGCGGACGACGCCAAGGACCAGTCCTATGTGCTGGGCGTGCTCACCGCCGAGCAGCTGGAGCACTGCCTCTTCCCGCTCGCGGACACCCCCTCCAAGGAGCTCGTGCGCGCCGAGGCCGCCGAACGCGGGCTCTCCGTGGCGCAGAAGCCGGACTCCCATGACATCTGCTTCATCCCGGACGGGGACACCCGCGGCTGGCTCGCCGAGCGCATCGACCTGGAACCTGGCGAGATCCGCGGCGCCGACGGCGAGCACCTCGGCACCCACACCGGCGCCCAGGCCTACACCGTGGGCCAGCGCAAGGGCCTGGCCATCGGCCGCCCCGCCCCGGACGGCAAACCCAGGTTCGTGCTGGAGGTGCGGCCGAAGGAGAACACCGTGGTGGTCGGCGGCCGCGAGCTGCTGGACGTGGACCGCATCGAGGGCGTCCGCCCCACCTGGGCCGGGGCGCGCTGCCCGAGGCCGCGGCGGGGGACTGGTTCGACTGCGAGCTGCAGTTCCGCGCCCACGGGGAGATCGTCCCCGCGCGTGCGCAGGTGGTCGCCGACGGCGAGCGTTGGCTGATCCGCCCCGAGGACCCGCTGCGCGGGGTGGCGCCCCGGCCAGACCGCGGTGCTCTACCGCGGCACGCGCGTGCTCGGCCAGGTCACGATCGACCGGGCCCGCAACCGGGCACTGGACGAGGCGGCCGACGGGGCAGCGGCCGACGGGCCCGCGCAGTGAGACGGGTGCGACCGGGAGCGGCGACGTGCGTAGGGTGGCGTCCATGAGCGCGCCGTACGACCCCCACGCCAGCTCCCTGGCCGGCTCCACGGACCCGGCGGTCCTCGAAGAGCTCTACGCCATCCGCGGGAGCATCGACAACATCGACGCCTCCCTGGTCTACCTGCTCGCCGAGCGGTTCAAGTTCACGCAGCGCGTCGGCCGGCTCAAGGCCGAGCACGAGCTGCCGCCCTCGGACCCCGGGCGCGAGACCGCGCAGATCGCGCGACTGAAGGCGCTCGCCGAGGACGCGGACCTGGAGCCGGAGTTCGCCGCCAAGTTCCTCAACTTCGTCATCGCCGAGGTGATCCGCCACCACCAGGCGCTCGCCGACCAGGACGCCGGCGGCCAGGACTCCGGCGGGCAGGACGGGCAGTGCCTGAGGCCTCCGACCGTGTGCGGGCCCTGGCTCGGCGGCACCTGGGGCGGGGCGGGGACGCGGCCGAGGC
>NZ_JBNFOB010000311.1:0-2139 GCF_057364565.1 Micrococcus sp. LASM2_SD2
CGCCGCGCGCGCGCGACCAGATCGTGCCTGTGGTCCCGTCGCCGGGAGATCGCGGACGCCGTCACCCTCGGCCACCGCAATCCCGAGTACCTGCCGGACATCTCCCTGCCGGAGAACATCTCCGCCGTGACCGACATCCGCGAGGCCGTCGCCGACGCCGGGGTCGTCGTCGTGGCCGTCCCGGCACAGCACGTCCGCCAGACCCTGGAGTCGATCCGTGGCGACGTCGCCGAGGACGCGATCGTCGTCTCCCTCGTGAAGGGGCTCGAGCGGGGCACGGACGAGCGCCCCTCCCAGGTGTGTGCCTCCGCCCTCGGCCTGCCACCGGAGCGCTTCGCCGTCGTCTCCGGACCGAACCTCGCCCTGGAGATCGCCCGCGGTGAGCCCACCGCCACCGTGGTCGCCTCGGAGTCGGCGGATACCGCGGAGACCATCGCGGCGATGACCGCCGGCCGCACGTTCCGTCCCTACACCAACACGGATGTGGTGGGCGTGGAGATCGGCGGAATCGTCAAGAACGTCATCGCCCTGGCCGTCGGCATCTGCGATGGCCAGGGCCTGGGGGACAACTCCAAGGCCTCCGTGATCACCCGCGGCCTGGCGGAGACCACGCGGCTGGCCGCCGCCGTCGGCGGACAGCCGGAGACCATGGCCGGCCTGGCCGGGCTGGGCGACCTCGTCGCCACCTGTGCCTCCCCGCTCTCGCGCAACCGCAGCGCCGGACGGCTGATCGGCACCGGCATGGGCGTGGACGAGGCCGTGGCCACCATGAAGCAGACGGCGGAGGGCATCAAGTCCGTCTCGGCCGTCGTCCACCTGGCCCGCCACCACGGCGTGGAGATGCCGATCAGCGAGGCCATCAACGCGGTCGTCGCGGGCCGCCTCGGGGTGGAGACCCTGGCCGACCTGCTGCTCTCGCGCAACCTGAAGTCGGAAGGACACCGCGCATGACCCCCACCGCCGAGACCACTGCGCGCCCGCGCGTCCTGCTGCTCTTCGGCGGCCGCTCCAGCGAGCATCCCGTCAGCTGTGTCACGGCCGCCAACGTGCTGCGTGAGATCGACACCGAGCGCTGGGAGCCCGTGCCGGTCGGTGTCGCCCGGTCGGGCCTGTGGTCCGTCGAGGACATGGACCCCACCCGGTGGAGCCTGCGTGACGACTCCCTGCCGGAGGTGCCGGAGCCGACCCGTCCCGTGTCCCTGCGGGCGACCGCCGACGGTACCACCGAGCTCGTCGACTCCGAGGGAGCCCCGATCGGCCGCGTGGACGTCGTCTTCCCGCTACTGCACGGTCCCTTCGGCGAGGACGGCACCGTCCAGGGCCTGTTCGAGACCCTGAACCTGCCGGCCGTGGGCTGCGGCGTGCTCGCCTCGGCCGTCGGCATGGACAAGCACTTCATGAAGGTTGCCTTCCAGGCCGCAGGGCTGGAGGTCGGTCCCTGGGAGACCATCACGGACCGGGACTGGCAGCGCGATCCCGAGGCCGCCCTCCGGCGCGCGGCGCGCTGGAGTACCCGCTGTTCGTCAAGCCGGCGCGTGCCGGTTCCTCGTTCGGCATCACCCGGGTGACGGAGCCGTCCGGGCTGCGCGCCGCGGTGGAGGAGGCCCGTCGCTTTGACCCGCGTGTCGTGGTGGAGGCCGGGATCCTCGGGCGCGAGATCGAGTGCGCCGTCCTGGACGGCCACGGCGCCGAGCCCCCGCGGGCGTCGCTGCCCGGCGAGATCGTGGTGGTCGAGCAGACCGGCGAGCACCAGTTCTACGACTTCGAGGCCAAGTACCAGGACGACGACGCCGCCCGGCTGTCCTGCCCCGCGGAGCTGCCCCAGGCGGAGATCGCCCGCCTGCAGGAGCTCGCGGTGCGTGCCTTCGAGGCCGTGGACGGCGCCGGCCTGTCCCGCTGCGACTTCTTCTACACGCCCGACGGGCGCTGGGTGGTCAACGAGATCAACACCATGCCCGGCTTCACGCCCATCAGCATGTACCCGGCCCTGTGGGAGCGCTCCGGGGTCCCCTATGCGGAGCTGATCAGCGAGCTCGTGGAGCTCGCCCTGGAGCGCGGCGCCGGCCTGCACTGACCGGGCGCACCGCGTCCTGTCACCCGGAGCACGACATCGGCGGCGCACCTCCGCGCGGAGGTGCG
>NZ_JBNFOB010000312.1:0-2136 GCF_057364565.1 Micrococcus sp. LASM2_SD2
CATCAGCTCGGCAGGACGGCGCCGGAGGTGGCCAGCCGGAGCGCCCGGTCGCGCTGCCGCAGGGGCCGCTGGGGGTCCGCTCGAGGAGGTGGACTACGCCTACCCCGGCGCGGCGCCGGGGCAGGCCCCGGCGTTGGAAGGGATCGGCCTGCAGGTGCCGGCCGGCAGCCACACGGCGCTGATGGGGGCCTCGGGCTCCGGCAAGTCGTCCGTGCTGCGGCTGCTGGCCCGGCATGACGACGCCACGGCGGGCATCGTGGCGCTGACCGGGGCCGGTGATGGTGCCGGCGGGGACGGCGGTGACGGCGGTGACGGGGCCGGCGACCGCCGTGACGAGGTGGCGGTGTCCGCCGTGGGGATGGAAGAGCTGCGCACGGCCACCCACTACGTCACCCAGCAGACCACGCTGTTCCGCGGGACGGTCGCGGAGAACCTGCGTCTGGCCGCCCCCGAGGCGAGCGACGAGCAGCTGTGGGCGGCGCTCGAGGCAGCGCAGCTGGCCGGCACCGTGCGTGAGCGCGGGGGACTGGACACCGAGATCGGCGAGCAGGGTCGCCGCCTCTCCGGCGGGCAGCGGCAGCGGCTCGGGGTGGCGCGCGCGGTGCTGGCGGCACCGCGGGTCCTGCTGCTGGACGAGTACACCTCCCACCTGGATCCGCAGACCGCCGCCGCGGTGCGCACCGGCCTGCGGGCGGCGCTGCCGGAGGCGACGATCGTGGAGGCCACGCACACCTCGGCCGGGTTGGACGCGGCGGACCAGGTGGCGGTGCTGGATGCGGGGCACATCGTGGCCTGCGGCCGTCCCGCCGAGCTGAAGCAGGACGGGCCGCTGGCGAGGCTGATCGCGCGGGAGACGGACCGCATGCCCTGACGCCCGAGCCTCTCGCCCCACCTCACCGCTTTCGTTCGCGAAAGCGTCGCGTTCGGCGGTGTTGTCGTTCGGGAGATCGTCGCGTTCCGGTACGCCAGGGCGCGCTGAGACCTCTGGCTGCAGGAGCCGGTGACGATCCACGGCTGAGACCCGGCCCCGGCACCACCCGACGGCACGCACCCAGGGTGCGTGCCGGCGTCGTTGCCCCACCGTGACCATCGGGTGACGAACCCGTCTCGAATCCCCTCCGGACGGCCGAGCCCCTGGCGCGGGCGCCCCACGTCCGGTGCCATCGGACGCGAGTCTCGGAGGCCGGAGACACCCTGACGGGCAGGGGCCAGCTCACCGCAGCCCTCACGGGCACGACGACGGCCCTCGCCCTGGCCCTGTCCGGCGCGGCCGGCGCCGCGGCCGAGGACGGCCAAGAGTAGGGCGGGGCGAACCCGGCCGACGGCACCGTCCTGGGCTGCGTGCAGGCCCCCACCGTCCAGACCGGCCGGTATCTGTTCACCGCCATGGACGAGGACTTCTCCGGCGTCGTCCAGCAGGACCAGGTGGAGGTCGCCGTCCGTGTCGGCGAGATGTCCCACAAGGTCAGCCACGTCCCGTTCGAGTGGGGCGAGGGCTACGGCCTGGTGGACCGTGACGACGTGGTGGACGCCGTCGCTGAACTCCGCGGCGATGGCGCCCCGAACGTCGCCATCCTCGAGGTCTACGTGAACGACCGCCAGGTCGCCTCGCAGGAGATCGACATGAACGCGGACCCGAACGGGCCGGTCTTCGTGGAAGGCGGCGTCTCGGGGGGCTGAGACACCTACACCACCTCCGGCGGCGTGGAGGCCCGCCCGAACTTCCACGCGGTGGGCGTGCCGGTCGGCCCGAGCGTGGACACGCCGTACCTCTCCGAGCTGAACCCCCTGGGCGGATCCGCACCTGGCGGTGAGTCCGTGCCGGTGGAGCTGACGGGCGCGCAGACCTCTGCCGACGAGTTCGCCCTCACGGACCCGTCGCTCACGCCGGAACAGCCGGGACCGTACGTGAGCGAGCGCACCTACGAGGGCGAGGACGGTTCGCAGTACCGCGAATGGGTGGTCGTCGAGGCCCTGGCCGAGGACACCGCGCCGTCCGAGCCTGCGCCGGGTGAGGACGAGACCCCCGCCCCGGACGCGCCCTCCGGGGACGAGGGCGACCACACCGTGCCGGAGAAGGTGGAGACCGGCGGCCTTCGCGCTGGGCGGCTTGGGCGGGGCGACCGCCCTGGTGGC
>NZ_JBNFOB010000313.1:0-2128 GCF_057364565.1 Micrococcus sp. LASM2_SD2
CCGCACGAGAGGCCGCCCGCGGCCGCCGGACCCCGCCCCGAGCAGACCCCGCAGGCCGCGGCCAGGCCCTCCGTATCCTGGGAGGACGAGGTGGCCAGCGACGACGACATCCCCCTCGAGGAGTCCGGCCTCGTCGGCCGGGCCGTCGTGGAGCGGGTCCTCGGGGCCCGCCTCATCGAGGAACTCCCGAACAGCTGACCCGCCCGCCCCGGACCGCCGGGGCCGGCCGGAGACCCGCGGCGCACACCCCACAGCGCCGCAGAAAGCCCAGGTGACACGTGTACGAGGGTGCCGTCCAGGACCTCATCGACGAGCTCGGCCGACTGCCGGGCATCGGCCCGAAGTCCGCACAGCGCATCGCCTTCCACATCATGGAGGCCGAGTCCAAGGACATGCTGCGCCTGTCCGACGCCATCCGCACCGTCAAGGAAAAGGTGACGCTCTGCGAGCTCTGCTTCAACGTCTCGGAGCAGGACCGCTGCGCCATCTGCCGTGACGACAAGCGGGACGCGTCCCTGCTCTGCGTGGTGGAGGAGTCGCAGGACGTGATGGCGATCGAGCGCACCCGCGCCTACCGCGGCCGCTATCACGTGCTCGGCGGCTCCATCAATCCGATCGCCGGCATCGGGCCGGAACAGCTGCACGTGCGCGAGCTGCTCACCCGCCTCCAGGACGACGTGGTCCAGGAGGTCATCCTCGCCACCGACCCGAACCTCGAGGGCGAGGCCACCGCCACCTACCTGGGCCGCATGCTCGGCGCCACCGGCATCCGCGTCACCCGCCTCGCTTCCGGCCTGCCCGTGGGCGGAGACCTGGAGTACGCGGACGAGGTCACCCTCGGGCGGGCCTTCGAGGGACGTCGCCTCCTCAACGGCTGACCCTCCCCCCACCACGACGACGGCGCCCCGCCTCCTCCTTCCGAGGACCGGGGCGCGTCTCGCCTGCGGCGGTGCTTCCGCGACGGGGGTGTCGGAGCTGTCAGGCCACCCGCAGACCGCGCGGCAGCCGCCCGGCCGGGGTACGCAGCCGCTGGTGCCCCCACACCATCAGGACGGCCACCAGGCCGGCCTGGACTGCGAGGCCCAGGGGCCACACCGGGGTGAGCCCGCCGCGCTCCACGAGCAGGTCCTCACCGGTGTCCCGTTCGATGCCGTCCACGCAGTCGGTGGTCTCCTCCGGGGACAGCTGGGTGGAGCGGGCACCGGAGGAGATCATCGTCATCACGGAGTCCTGCCCGGCATCCGGGTCCTCCACGAGCCGTGAGGCGGGAGCCACCGCGTCCGACATGAGCACGAACGGGTTCGGTGCGAGCGCCCAGCCGATGCGGCGCATGTCCGAGACCTCGCGCTCCCGCAGGGGGCCGACGCACTTGCCCTGCTGACCCGGCTGCCAGTCCGGATCGTCCGTGTACCCGTAGTTCCAGTGGTTGGCCTGCACGGTGGTCTTGGTGAACTGGGTGCCCAGACCGAAGCCGATGACCGTTCCGATGCCCAGCAGGGCCACGAGCAGGTAGGTCACCACGACCGCGAAGAGGGTGCGGCCGCTGATGGCGGACACGGCCACGCCGAGCCCCGTGACCACCGCGAACTCCACCATCAGCACCAGGCAGGCCAGCAGCAGCATGGAGACGGGCAGCCGGCCGAACACGAGCGTCACGATCAGCCACGGCAGCGCCGCCAGCAGGAACGCGACCGAAGGGATCCAGGCCGCGATCCACTTGCCGAGGATCAGCTGCCAGGTCCGCACCGGGGTCACCTGGACGATCGCCAGGGTGCCGCCGGCGCGGTCACCGGTGATGGCGTTGGCGGACAGCGCCGGGGAGACCAGCAGGGACAGCAGGAGCACGAAGAAGGCGACGAGGTCGAACATGAGCCGGCCGGACGCCTCCCGCTCCTCCGGGCCGGCACCGGACATGCCGAACAGGCCCAGCGCACCGAGGGTCACGAGGCCGGTCAGCACGAAGAAGACGGCCAGCATGATGTACCAGCCGCGCGAGCGCATCCGCTGGCGCAGCTCCATCCCCACCAGGGTTCCGACGAGGCTCATGCGGGTCCTCCCCTTCCTGGCGGGGCGGCGGACGGCGTCCGCGCCGCCCCCGCCGTGCCGCCGGACCCCGCGGCGGGCGTCG
>NZ_JBNFOB010000314.1:0-2126 GCF_057364565.1 Micrococcus sp. LASM2_SD2
GGCGGTGCGGTGCCGCTCGCGCGCGGTGCGCTCGTCCGGGGCCGGCGCGGCCCCGGCCTGCAGCTGCTGGATGACGGCGGTGAGGGCGGCCATCTCCTCCGGCTCCAGGTGGGCGCCGGAGATCTGCACGGCCTCCTGCGTCTCCTCGGCAGGAGAGGTGTCCGCGCCGAAGCGCTCCGGGTTCTGCTCGTGACTCACAGCGGCATGTTCCCGTGCTTCTTGGCGGGCCGCGCCTCGCGCTTGTGGAGGGTGGCCCGCAGGGCCTTGAGCAGGTTCACGCGGGTGTGGGACGGCGGGATGACGGCGTCCACGTAGCCGAGCTCGGCGGCCTGGTAGGGGTTGAGCAGCTCGGTCTCGTAGTCCTGCACCAGCTGGGCGCGCTTGGCCTCCACATCCTCGCCGGCCTCGGCCGCGGCGGCCAGGTCCCGGCGGTAGAGGATGTTGACGGCGCCCTGCGGGCCCATCACGCCGATCTGTGCGGAGGGCCAGGCGAGGTTCAGGTCCGCGCCGAGCTTCTTGGAGCCCATCACGATGTACGCGCCGCCGAAGGCCTTGCGGGTGATCACGGTCAGCTTCGGCACGGTGGCCTCGGCGTAGGCGAAGATCAGCTTGGCGCCGCGGCGGATGATGCCGTTGAACTCCTGGTCCGTGCCGGGCAGGAAGCCGGGGACGTCCACGAAGGTGAGGATCGGGATGTTGAAGGCGTCGCAGAACCGCACGAAGCGGGCGGCCTTCTCCGAGGCGGCGATGTCCAGGGTGCCGGCGAACTGCATCGGCTGGTTGGCCACCACGCCCACGGACATGCCGTCCAGGCGGGCCAGGCCGGTGATGACGTTCGGCGCGTAGAGCTCCTGCAGCTGCAGGATGTGCCCGTCGTCCACCACGGAGCCGATCACGTCCAGCATGTCGTACGGCTGGTTCGCCGAGTCCGGCACGAGGGTGTCCAGGTCCTCGTCCTCCGCGGTGACCTCCAGCTCGCCCGGGGCGGGGAACACCGGGGCCTCGGCCAGGTTGTTCGAGGGCAGGAACTCCAGCAGCTCCTGCACGTAGGAGATCGCGTCCTCCTCGGACTCGGCCATGTAGTGGGCGGTGCCGGAGGTGGTGGAGTGCGAGTGCGCGCCGCCGAGGGTCTCCATGTCCACGTCCTCGCCGGTGACGGTCTTGATCACGTCCGGGCCGGTGATGAACATGTGGGAGGTCTTGTCCACCATGACCACCACGTCCGTGAGCGCGGGGGAGTAGGCGGCGCGCGGCCGAGGGGCCCATGATCAGGGAGATCTGCGGGACCACGCCGGAGGCCAGCACGTTGGCGCGGAAGATGTCCGCGAACTGGGCCAGGGAGGCCACGCCCTCCTGGATGCGGGCGCCGCCGCCGTCCAGGATGCCCACCACGGGGCAACCGTTGCGGGCGGCGAACTCCTGGACCTTCACGATCTTCTGGCCGTTGCGCTCGGACAGGGAGCCGCCGAACACGGTGAAGTCCTGGGAGTACACGGCCACCTGGCGGCCGTCCACGGTGCCGAAGCCGGCCACCACGCCGTCGCCCTCGGGGTGCTTGGCGTCCATGCCGAACGCGGTGGTGCGGTGCACGGCCAGGGCGTCCAGCTCCACGAACGAGCCCTCGTCCAGGAGCATCTCGATGCGCTCGCGAGCGGTGCCCTTGCCGCGGGAGTGCTGGCGCTCGACGGCGGCCTCGCCGCTGGGGGCGTGCGTCTTCTCGAGGCGCCGGTGCAGGTCCTCGAGTCGCGGCCGCTGGTGGTCGAGGTCCGGTGCGGTCACGGATGCTCTCCTTGCGACGTTGCGTGGTGGTGCGTCCTGCGGCGGATTGCAGGGTTCGGACAAACCCGCCTGCTCCGGGATCCTGCCCGGATCTGCCGCAGTTCGCCAGTCTAGGCATGCCTCGCGGGTGCCGCGGCTTGGAGGAAACCTCCACATCCGCCGCCGGCATCCCCGGGATCCCGCAGGCTTCTGCGGTATAGGTAGGACGCATGACCGAGGTGATCTGGCTCGAGACCGTGGACTCCACCCAGGACGAGCTGCTGCGCCGGCTCGCCCCCGGCGGGCAGGGGCTTCCCGACGGCGGCGCCCTGGCCTCCGCGGACCAACGCGCCGGGCGTGGGCGCCAG
>NZ_JBNFOB010000315.1:0-2125 GCF_057364565.1 Micrococcus sp. LASM2_SD2
CCGGCGTCCGCGGCGGCGGCCCGCTCCCCCAGCGCGGCCCGGGCGGAGTCCAGGGTGCCCGGGGCCAGCGGCAGGAGGTTGTCCCAGTAGGCCAGCACCGGCTCGCCCTCGTGCTCGCCGAGGCGCAGGTGCGCCAGCTCGGCCTCCGGGTCCTCGTCCGTGCCCTCGCCGAGGATCGGGACCATGACCTTCCCGTCGAAGGCGTCCCAGTCCACGTCGAACCAGGCGGCGTGCTCGGCGTCAGGCCCGTGCCGCAGCAGGTCCCACCAGGCGGGGTTCTCCACGGGGGTGGTCACGCCCACGTGGTTGGGCACGATGTCCAGCACCAGGCCGGAGCCGGCGGCCCGCAGGTCCGCGGCGAGCGCGGCGAGGTCCTCCTCCGTGCCGCGGGAGGGGTCCAGGCGAGTGGGGTCCACCACGTCGTAGCCGTGGGTGGAGCCGGGCTCGGCGGCCAGCATCGGGGAGAGGTACACCCAGTCCACGCCGAGCCGGCGCAGGTACGGGACCAGGGTGCGGATGCGCGCCAGGTCCAGGGACTGATCGACCTGGAGGCGGTAGGTGGAGGCCGGGATCCGGCGGGTGGACGCTGTGGCGGGGGCGGTGCTGCTCACGTCTCTGACGCTAGCAGGCAGGGCCGGTGCCGGGCCCTGCCCGCGGGCCCGGCCCGCCACAGGAGGACACGCGGCCCGCCGTGGACGCCTGGCCCATCGTCCGACCGCCCGGCCCGGCTCACTTGCCGGGCGCGCGCAGCGGCTCCGGGTCGCCGGGGCGGGCGAGGATGTCGTCGCCGTAGAACGGCTCGCCGGTGGGCTCCACGATGATCAGCTCGTCCTCGGCGGTGCTCCCGTCCGCGTAGGTCAGGTCCGCGGTGAAGGACATGCCGGTCTGCTCCACGCCTGAGACCTCCACCACGTCCGGGTACTTCGCCTTCACGTTGCCCTCGAAGGCGGCCCGGTCCTGGAGGAACGTCAGCACGCCCATGACGGCCGCGATCGCCGCCACCACCGCGAAGCCGTAGCCGATCCGGCGCTGGATCGCGGTGTCATGCAGCAGGTTGGGGTCCACGTTCCGGCTCTCCCGCTCCGCGTGGGCGCGGTGGCGGCGGACCCGCACGACGGCCACGAGGATCAGCGTCAATGCGATCGCGCCGCAGAGGAGCATCACCCAGAGTCCCACCCAGGGCAGCGTGAAGCTGATCGTCTCGTAGGAGATGTCCTCGTCCATGGCGGACTCCGTTCGGTTCGGGGGCCCGGCTCAGGGCAGGGGCGCACCGCGGGCAGCTGTGAGCAGACTGTACCAGTCTGCGTGATCCATGCCACGCGCCGCCACGTCGGCGCGCGCACACGCCGCGAGCCGGCCCGGCTCCATGGTGCCCACCACCGGCCGCACGTCCCACGGCAGGCGGCGCAGCCAGCCCAGGACCACCGCCTCGCCCGGCACGCCGAGCCGCTCGGCCAGCTCCTTCACGACGACGGCCGCCTCCTGCTCGGGGGTCCTCGCCGTGGTCTGCGGGTCGCCTGCCGTGGCGTCCTCCGGGGCTCCGGCCGACTCGTCCGGGACTGCACCGGTCTCCGTGGCGTCGGACGCACCGGTGTACCGGCCCTGGCCGAGCGGCCCCCACGCCTGCAGCACGATGCCCTCGTCCCGGCACCACTGCGGCAGGTGGGCGGCGCCGGAGGTGGGCGCGGCGGAGTCGTGGTTGGCGAGCACCGCGGCCTCCACGAGGGCGCGGTGGTGCAGGCCGAGCTCGATCTGCACGCAGTCCAGGCCGGTGCCGTCAGCAGACATCCGGTGCAGCGTCTCCTGGACACGGCGGGCGCGGTCCAGCGGGAGGTTGGAGAGGCCGAGGCGGTCCACACGGCCGGCCTCGCGCTCCTCGAGGAAGGCGCGGACGGTGTCCTCCACCGGGGTGAGCACGTCCGGACGATGGATCAGCAGGGTGTCCACCCTGTCCGTGCTGAGCCTCTCCAGGGACCCGGCCAGGGAGGCCTTCAGGTGGGCCGGGGACGAGTCGTAGCGGACGGTCGGCGCCGGCGTGGAGGCCCCGGGCGGCGTGGTGCCCGGCAGCACGATCCCGCACTTGGTCTGCACGCGCAGGCCTGCACGGGCCCGGGGCGCCAGGCCG
>NZ_JBNFOB010000316.1:0-2078 GCF_057364565.1 Micrococcus sp. LASM2_SD2
CTGCTGGTGCTGGCGGCGCTCGGCATCGGCCTCGGCGGCGCCCGGCAACCTCCAGGCCCGCTTTCGCCGCCACGGACCTGGCCGCGGAGCGGACCCGCGGACGGGACCTCGGGATCGTCGTGTGGTCCATCACGATCGGCGCGGTGTCCGGGCCGAACCTGATCGGGCCCGGTGCGGTGGTGGCGGAGGGTCTCGGGCTGCCGTCGACCTCCGGCCCCTTCCTGTTCTCTCTGGCGGGGATGGTCGTCGCCGTGGCCGTCCTGCAGATCGGCCTCCGCCCCGACCCGCTGGACCTCCGCCCGGACGTCGAGGTGGGGGAGCAGGCGGCCGAGCGGGTCGCCCCGCCGAAGGTGCGCGACGGACTGAAGGTGACGCTTGCGAGCCGATGTCTCCTGCTAGGCGTGGGCGCGGTGGTGGCCGCGCACACGGTCATGGTCGGCGTCATGGCGATGACCTCCGTCCACCTGTCCCAGCTCGCCGCGGCCGAGCACGCCGGGCATGCCGCGGCGGCCGGCGGTGGCGGACACCACCACACGGACACGGACACCCTCGTGGTGATCGGCCTGGTGATCTCCCTGCACATCGCGGGCATGTACGCGCTCTCGCCCCTGGTCGGGCTCCTGGCCGACCGCTGGGGCCGCCTGCGCACTGTGGCGCTCGGCGAGGTCGTCTTCCTCGCCTCCGCCGCCGTCGGATTCGGGTGGCCGAGCAGCCGCGCCGCCGTGACGGCCGCCCTGATCCTGCTGGGGCTGGGATGGTCCCTCGCGACGGTGGCCGGGTCCACCTACGTCTCTGAGCACGCCGCCGGACCCCGGCGCGTGCTGGTCCAGGGCGTCACGGACGCCGGCATGGGCGCCGGCGCCGCCGCCGCCGCGGCACTGTCCGGAGTGATCATGGCCCTCGTGGGGTTCCACGGGCTGTCCCTCGTGGGCGGGGTGATCTGCACGGCCGTGTTGGCGGGGGTCACCCTGACCCTCCGGCATGATGAAAAGGCTTATACTGGTGATCATATCAGTGAGGAAGAGATCTCATGACCCAGAGGAGACCCGGCCACGTCGCCGCGGTGATCGCGGACCTCGTCGGCTCCCGAGGGCTGCAGGACCGAGCCGGCGCCCAGGAGCACGTGATCTCCGCGTGGGCGGCGGCGCACGGACAGGTCGTGAAGGACCCCGGCGCAGCCGGGCCCACCGAGCCCCGCGCGGTCTCGCCGTGGGCCACGGTGGGGGACGAGTTCCAGGCCGTCTATCCGGATCTGGCGACCGCACTGCGTGCGCTGCTCCGTCTGCAGCTCGCGCTCGAGGACCCGGTGCGGCTGCGCTTCGGCATCGGGCTCGGGACGGTCACCACCCTCGAGGCGGGTGAGGACGGCCCCATCCAGGACGGGGACGCCTGGTGGTCTGCCCGCGCGGCCATCGAGGCCGGGCACGACCGGGACCCCCGCGGCGCCGTGATCGAGGTGCGGCGTGCCGGGGCGTCCGAGGCCGGGGCCGGTGACGGAACCGCGGCCGGATCCGCCGATGCGGAGCCCGCCGGCGGCGTGGAGGCCGCGGCGGTGCGCCTGCTGGAGCATGCGCTCGGTCAGCTGAAGCCCCGGGAGCGGCGCATCGTGCGCGGCACACTGGAGGGCACCTACCAGAGCGCGATCGCCGAGGCGGAGGGGATCAGCCAGTCCGCCGTCTCGCAGTCCCTGTCCCGCTCGGGCGGCCGCATGCTCGTCGAGGTAGACGCCCTCCTGGCCGGGCCCCGAACCGCCGGCGGGACGACGGAGGACCGGTCATGACCGGGGCGGTAATGCTCTGCGTGGCCCTCACCGAGCTGACGGTCGCGCTGCTCGCCGGGCGCGGGCCTCACGCGACGCCGACGGTCCGCCACCGACTGGCGGGACTCGGCGTGGGAGCCGCAGTCGTCCTCGCCGCGGTGCTGGTCGAGGCCCTGATCGGTGAACCGCCGGCCGCCATGGCGGACGCCGGCATGGTCCTGTTCACGCTCGCGCTGGCCGTGGGCGTCAACCGTCTGGGCGACGAGGCGCTGGGGAAGATCGCCGAGTGGTGGACCCCGGACGCCTGCCGCTGCGAGGG
>NZ_JBNFOB010000317.1:0-2062 GCF_057364565.1 Micrococcus sp. LASM2_SD2
CCCGCACGGCGTCGATGGCCGCGCATCGACGACTCGCAGGACTCCCGCGACGGCCGGCCCGGGAGCAGCACCAGCCGATCTCCGCGGCGGCAGACGTGCCGGACCGCGGACAGCAGACCGGCCGGCTGCACCTGGACGAGGAGGACGAGCGCAGGACCCGCCCGGCCGTCGTCGGCCCCGAGGCGACGAAGGGCGGCGGGCGCCGCCGCGGCCCGCGCTGGCCGCTGATCGCCCTGCTGCTCCTGCTCGCCTTCGCCTTGATCGGCGCTCTGCTCTGGCCGCGGATCTCCGACATGCTCGGCGCCGGCGACGAGCCGGGCCAGGCACAGGCCGGAGAGATCACCCTGCAGGAGGGCGACTACGTCGGCCGGCCCGTCGCCGAGGTGGTCCCGGAGATCGAGTCCAAGGGTCTGAAGGCCGACCAGGTGGAGGCGGACGACAAGACGGAGGCCGGGACCGTCGTCGCGCTGGCCCCCCTGACCGGCCTCGCCGCGGGCGACTCCGTCTCCCTCGACGTGTCCACGGGCATGGGCGAGGTCCCCGCAGACCTGGTGGGCATGTCCGCAGACCAGGCGACCACGGCCCTGCAGGAGGCCGGCTTCCTCGTGGACCGGATGGACGACCCGTCCGCCGGCGGTGCCGCCGGCACCGTGGTGCGCGTCAACCCGGACTCCGGCGAGCGTCACCGCTTCGACACCCCGGTCCAGCTGATCGTGGCGGCCGGAGCCGCCGGCGTGGCCCCCGCGCCCACGCAGCAGCCCACCGAGGACGCCGGCGCCGAACCGGAGCCCACCGAGGACCCCGACGCCGGACAGACCTCCGCTCCGGCGGAGCAGGATCCGACCGAGGCCCCAGACGAGGAGACCGCCGCCCCCGGCGAGGAGCCCACCGAGACCGCCACCGACGCCCCGACCGACGAACCGTCGGCAGATCCCACTGAGACCGCCACCCAGGCACCGACCGAGGACACCTCCACCGAGGCCCCGGGCAACTCCGGCGACTCCGGGGAGGACACGGGCACCGTCGACGAGGGCGGGTCCGCACCGACCGACGACGGAGTGACCGGCTGAGCCCGAAGGGGCTCTCACCGGTGACGTCGTCCCCTGGACGGACGGGAGCAGCACGTGTCCACTGAGCACATCCTCAACGGCCGCTATCAGATGGAGGATCTGATCGGCCGCGGCGGCATGGCCGACGTGTACCGCGGCACCGACCTGCGCCTGAAGCGCACCGTGGCGATCAAGATGATGCGCCCGGACCTGGCCCGCGACCCCCAGTTCCAGTCCCGGTTCCGGCGGGAGGCGCTGCGCTCGGCGTCCCTGAACCACCCGAACATCGTCCACGTGTTCGACACGGGCGAGGAGGAGCTCGAGGACCGCCATGCCCACGAGGTGTCCTGTCCCTTCCTGGTGATGGAGCACGTGGACGGCGGCACGATGCGGGACGCCATCCGGGCCGGCGACGTCACGGTCGAGGAGGCCGTCGCCTGGCTGGACGGCGTCCTGGCCGCGCTGTCCTACTCGCACGGCCTCGGGATCGTCCACCGGGACATCAAGCCGGCGAACGTCATGGTCACCGGCTCCGGCGAGGTGAAGGTGATGGACTTCGGCATCGCCCGCGCCCTCGCGGACAGCTCCGCCACCATGACCCAGACGCAGACGGTGGTGGGAACCGCCCAGTACCTCTCCCCCGAGCAGGCCATGGGCGAGGAGGTCGGCACCCGCTCCGACCTCTACGCCGTGGGCTGCGTGGCCTTCGAGCTGCTCACCGGCCGCACCCCGTTCGTGGGCGAGTCTCCCGTGTCCGTGGCCTATCAGCACGTCCGCCAGGAGCCCCCGCGCCCGTCCACCCTGAACCCGGACGTCTCCCCCGCGCTCGACGCGGTGGTGCTCACCGCCCTCGCGAAGGACCCCGAGGACCGGTTCGCGGACGCGGACGAGTTCGCCGCCGCCCTCGTGGAGGCCCTGGGCTCCCCCGAGGACACCCCCACCGGCGCGCTGCCCCTGGCCGCCGCGGATCCCTCCGGCACGGACCCGGATGCCGCGGACCGTGGCCGGGAGGA
>NZ_JBNFOB010000318.1:0-2056 GCF_057364565.1 Micrococcus sp. LASM2_SD2
GTTGATGGGTGCCCGTCGAAGCGCCGAGCAGGCGCAGCGAGGAGAGCCGCTCGTCCCGCGCCGGCCAGGCAGCCGGCGGCGGAGCCGGCCAGGGAGGTCAGGGGGAACAGCAGCAGCACGAGCGCGAAGCCGGAGAGCAGCCGGTACATGCCGGCGACCCCGGCCTCGGGCAGCTGGAGGGTGAAGAAGTAGTGGACGCCGCCGGCCACGCCCAGGGTCAGGGCGGTGACCACCGCGAACGCGGCCACCGGCAGGCCCCAGACGCTGCGGTCGGCGAAGAGGCGGGACAGGAACAGGGACAGGACGGTGCGGTTCATCGGATGCCCTCCTGACCCTGCCGGGCGTCGCTGAGGATCCGGCCATCCCGGACGCGGACGAGGCGTCCGCAGCGGGCGGCGACGTCGTCGTCATGGGTGACCACCACCAGCGTGTGACCGCGCGAGACGGTGGACTCGATCAGCGCGTCCATGACGGCCGTGGAGGTGTCCGAGTCCAGGGCGCCGGTCGGCTCGTCCGCGAAGACCACGTCCGGTTCGCCGGCCTGTGCGCGGGCGATCGCCACCCGCTGGCGCTGGCCACCGGAGAGCTCGCCGGGGCGGCGGTCCTCCACGCCGGTCAGGCCGAGCGCGGAGAGCCAGGAGGCGGCCACCCGCTGCGCCTCCGGGCGGGGGACGCCGCGCAGCATCAACGGCATCGCCACGTTCTCCGCGGCGGTGAGCTCGGGCAGCAGCAGGCCGTCCTGAAAGACGAAGCCGAGCCGCTCGCGGCGCAGCCGGGCCCGCGCCCCCTCACCCAGGGTGGTGACCTCCACCGGCTCACCGCCGTGCAGGAGGACGCTGCCGGCGTCCGGCGCGATGATGCCGGACAGCACGTGCAGCAGGGTGGTCTTGCCGGAGCCCGAGGGCCCCATGACGGCCACGGAATCGCCGCGGCCGATCTCCAGGTCCACGCCGGCGAGGGCGTGGACGGAGCCGTAGGACTTCGTGAGTCCGCAGGCGGTGAGGACGGGTGTGGTGTCACCGTGGGCGATGGGGGAAGGTGTCGAAGTCATGCCTCCAGCGTCCTCGCCGCGGACGGCGGTGGCATCAGCGCGCGGGGTGAACCTCGGTGGGCGGAGGTCAGACCGGAGGATGAGTCCCGGCGCGGTCCACTGACCCAGACGAGGGTGCAGTTGTTGTGGCCTCTGACGCGCTGAGGCCACAACAACTGCACCCTCGTCACGTGTGGAGGGTCTGGTGCGCGGCGACCGATCAGGCCAGGCCGAGCTCCTTCAGCTTCGCGGCGGTCTCGTCGTTGGTCGGCTCGACCTGGTGCGAGCCGTCCGGGAAGACGACCACCGGGATGTTGGTGCGGCCGGAGATCTCCTTCGCCTCGTCGGCTCGGGTCGGGTCGGCCACGAGATCGATGTACTCGTAGGCGACGCCGAGCTCGTCCAGCTGGCGCTTGGTGCGGATGCAGTCCCGGCACCAGTCGGCGCCGTACACGGTGAGGGTGGTGGTCTCGCTCATGGGTCCAGGCTAAGGGGCGCGGCGTCCGCTACTCACCAGGTCTGCGTGATCACGCGCCGCATCTCGTCCACCTGGACCCGGGCCCGCGCCCCGTTGAGCAGCGGCAGGTGCGGGGGCACGTGGCCGATCTCCATGTCCCACACGATCGGCAGCGGCCCGCCGTCCGCACCGCGCACCCCGGCGAGCGCGTCCCGGACCGCGTCCCGCTGGGTCATCTCCTCGGCACCGGACCCCGACGACGGCGCAAGCGTGCGCCCCACCAGCACCGCGGCGGCCCGCTCGAACCAGCCGTGCAGGCGCAGGGTGTGCAGCTGCCGGCACACCGTGTACGCGTCGGCCTCCGCCGCCTCCAGATAGACGAGCAGCGGCCCGTGCTCCCGGGCGAAGCCGCGCACGTCCGCGTAGGCGGTGCCCGCGATCGCGGACAGCACCTCGACGCACCCGCCGACCAGCGCGCCGGTGACGTCGAGACCGGGGTGGGCGCCGTCGTCGGGACGCCGGTCCGTGCCGTCGTCGGGAGGCCCGCCCGGAGCCGTAGCAGCGAACCG
>NZ_JBNFOB010000319.1:0-2053 GCF_057364565.1 Micrococcus sp. LASM2_SD2
CGTCGGCGGACGGCACCCCGGCGGCGGCCGAGGCGCGGCGGGGGAGCACGGTGACGGTGTGGCCGAGCAGGTCGAGGTGGTCGGCCAGGTCGCCGAGGCCGTCGCCGGCGTCGGTCAGCAGCACCACATGCTCCACGGTGCACTCCCTTTCGCTCCCGGACGCCGCACACGGAATCCTCGCCGGAAAGCCTACGGCGGCCCCGTGCCGGGGTGCGGTTCCGTGTCGGGGGAGTCTCGCTCCGCGGTCCGTGCGGCGACCTGGCAGGATGGGGCCCGTGATGAGACTGTCGATGGCCCTGGCCGCCGCCCTCGCGGCGGTCGTCCTCAGTGCCGCCGCCTTCGTGGGGCCCTACGCGGTCTCGGCGGTGGCGGTCGTGGTGATCCTCGTGATCGCCTGGGGGTGGCCCCGTCAGCTGGGCTCTCCGGCGCGGGTCTCGCTGTCCGTGACCCTCGCCGTCGTGGGGCTCGTCTGCCTCGGACTGACCCTGCTGTGGGGACGGTTCGGCCTGGGCGAGCCGGAGAAGGGGGCGCTCGGCCTGTTCCAGCCCATGGCCGTGGTGGCCGGCTGGGGCGTGATCGCCGCGTTCATGGTGCAGCTGATCCGCGGCACCGGCCGTCCGCTGCGGCTGGAGTCCACCGTGGCCACCATGGGCGGAGTGATGATCGTGGTCATGACCTCCGGCTGGGCCGCGCTGGCGCAGTGGAACTCCCTGCCCCTGGCGCCGATCCTGCTCGTGACCATCGGCGCCACCGTGGCGCTGGTGTCCTTCATCGGCCTGACGCCGTGGATGCAGGGCCGCCCCGGCATGCTGGCCGCCGCGCTGATCCCGCTGTCCGTGCTGGTCGCCGTCGGCGCCACGCTCGTGCTCGACGCGGAGCCGCGCAAGCTCGTCATCGCCGCGGTGGCCGCCCTGGCCTCGAGCACCCTGGTGGCCCTCACCGCCGCCACCGCGCCGTCCGCGAAACCGCGGCCGGAGGACCGTCCGGTCGCCACCACGCTGCGCCCTCGCCGCGCCGGGTTCGCCCTGGCGATGGCCCCGGTGGGGGCCGCCGGCGTCATCGGCCACGTCATCCTGGCACTGCTGGGCTGAGACGCCCGTGAAGGTCGCTAGAATGAGCGGCATGGACAACCTTCTTGCACTCGAGATCTTCTTCCTGGGCCTCGTGGGCCTCGCCTCCCTGGGCATGGCCGGCGTGGCCGCGCTCGTCATCGGCGGCCTGTTCAAGGGCCAGCGCTGAGGTCCGCCGTGCGGCGGTGACACGGCCCGGCCGTGGCGCGTCCGCACGGTGACCTGCGCGGGACAATCGTCTCCATGGCCACCGAACTCCCATACGACCTCACCCCCGAACTCGCCCCGCTCTCCTGGCTCCTCGGCTCCTGGGAGGGGCAGGGCCGCCTCGGCGACGGCGCCGAGGGGACCGAGATCTTCTATCAGCGCGTCGACTTCACCGAGATCGGCCTGCCGTTCGTGGAGTACCGCGCCGAGTCGTGGATCTGCGAGGAGGACGGCACCCTGCTGCGTCCCCTCACCCTCGAGACCGGGTTCTGGCAGGTGGACCGTCCGCGGCGCGACGGCGACGTTGGCCCCGGCATGAACCCGGCCGACGTCGTCCCGGCGTACCGCTCCGCGGAGGACGTCGAGGCCCTGCGCGGGGAGAACGAGGCCTTCGGCCTGACCGCCACCATCACGCACCCGGGCTCCATGTCCGAGCTGTACTACGGGCGGATCAAGGGCCCGCAGCTGCAGCTCGCCACGGACGCGGTGCTGCGCGGATCCGCCGCCGGCGAGTACCACCGTGCCACCCGCATGGCCGGCCTCGTGAACAACCAGCTCTTCTGGCGCTGGGACAGCGCCGCCGCCGAGGAGCACGACCTCGAGGCCCACGCCTCCGCGATCCTCGACCGCATGCCGGACCGCACCGAAGGCCGTCTGGCTCCGCACGCGGAGCGCCCGCGCCGATGACGGACGCCGCCCACCGTAGCCCCCCTCCTGGCCATCACCGACTGCCCATAGAGAAAAAGGCTGAGACTGCCAAGGCACACAGGGGATAG
>NZ_JBNFOB010000320.1:0-2044 GCF_057364565.1 Micrococcus sp. LASM2_SD2
CAGCGGCGCCCGCCCTGCTCCCGCTCGGGGATTCCCGCGGCCCACAGGGCGGCCGCGATGAGGGCGGGCTGACCGAACAGCCGCGCCAGACGGCGGCCGTCCGTGTCCAGTCCGAAGCCGTCCTTGCGCTCGGCGTACTGCCCGATGTTCCCGGGGTAGATCGCGGTGTAGAAGGCCGCCAGGGCGGTGCCGGTCAGGCGACGCTGCCCGGGGAGCGCCAGCAGAGCGGCCCCGAGGCCGATCTCGGCCACGCCGGATCCGAGCACCACGAGGTCCGCCGGGAGCGGGATCCACGAGGGCACCTGGGCGCGGAACTCACGGCGCGCCACGGTGAGGTGGGACAGCCCCGCGGCGGCCATGAACCCGCCGAGGCCGAGGCGGGCGGCGGTCTGGGAGAGGGGGACGGACTGCCGGCGCTTCGTCATCACGCCTCCCCGAGCTCGAGGACGACGTCGATGTTGCCCCGGGTGGCGTTCGAATAGGGGCACACCTGATGCGCCTGCTCCATGAGGGCGCGGGCCTGGTCCGCGGGGACGTTGGGCAGCACGACCTCGAGGGTGACCTCCAGGCCGAAGCCCTCACCCTGGCGGCCGATGCCCACGCGGGCGCCGACGGAGGAGTCGGTGATGTCGGCACGGGAGGCCCGGGCGACCATCTGCAGGGCCGAGTGGAAGCACGCGGCGTAGCCGGCGGCGAACAGCTGTTCGGGGTTGCTGCCCTGGCCGGAGCCGCCCATCTCGGTGGGCACGGCGAGGTCGAGGTCGACCCGCCCGTCGGTGGTGCGGACATGGCCGTCGCGGCCGGCGCCGGTGCTGAGCGCCTCGGCGGTGTAGATGGTCTCCATGAGAGGTCCTTTCATCCGCCCGCCCCGTGCGGGACGAGTCGGCTCCAGCCTGCCACCCGGTTAGGTCGTGCGCAACCAAGTTGTTCGCCAGCGACCACTAGAATCACTCCCATGGAAGCCGCGCCGACCCACAGCCTCGCCCTCGAGGACCAGCTCTGCTTCGCCCTGCACCGGGCGACGCGCGCCGTCACGCGCGGCTACGGCCCCCTGCTCTCCCGCCTCGGCCTCACCTACCCCCAGTACCTCGTGATGCTCACCCTGTGGCAGGTGGAGAGTGACGCCTCAGCCGAGACGGAGGCGTCGACGCCGGACGCCGGCGCGCTGGGGGTCGGCGCGCTGCGGGACCGGCTCGGCATGGACAACGGGACGATCACACCCCTGGTGCGGCGCCTCGCCGGCATGGGGCTCGTCACACGGGAGCGCGACGTCCACGACGAGCGGCGCGTGCTGGTGCGGCTGACGGACGAGGGACGGGCGCTGCGGGCGTCCGCCCGGACGGTCCCGGCGGACGCCCTCACCCGGATCCCCTGGACGCCACCGAGCGCCGGGCCCTCATGGACCAGCTGAACCGGATCACCGAGGCCGTCGGGCCGCGCTGAGACGGCGGGAGCGGCCGCGCGGAGCGCGGGTCAGCGCACCCGGTCCAGGATCGCCCGGGCGACGGCGTCCGCCTCACGCTCGGGCAGCCAGTGGTCTGCGTCGAGCTTCACGAACCGGTACTCCCCCGCCACCTGCCCGGCCGTGAGCTCGGCGGCCCGCGGCCCCAGGGCCGCGTCCCGGGTGCCCCACACGTAGGTGGTGGGGACCGTCACGGGCGCGCTGTGCGTGGTGGTCACCAGATCCGGGTTCGCCCGATACCAGTTCACCGGACCGCGCAGGCTCTGCGGGGTGGAGAACCGGCGGGCGTAGTGCTCCGCCCCGGGGACCTGCCCCCGCTGCAGCAGGGAGCCCAGCCGTCGCGCGAGGATCCGTTCGGGGAGGGCCGGTGCCTGGAAGGCGGCGATGTACCAGCTGCGGCGCAGCTGGTCCGGGCCGCGCAGGGCGCGGGCCAGGGCGGCCGGGTGCGGCGTGGACAGGACCGTCAGGGACGCGACGCGCTCGGGGCGGGAGGCGGCCAGCGCCCAGGCGGCCAGGGACAGCGCCTGGGTGGGCAGCTCGTCCTCGCCGTAGGCGATCTCGAAGGAGCCGCCGCCGATGTCG
>NZ_JBNFOB010000321.1:0-1980 GCF_057364565.1 Micrococcus sp. LASM2_SD2
AGGCGCTCGCCGCCGCCCTCACCCGCCTGGCCGCGGACCGCGAGCTCACCGCGCAGCTGGCTGCTGCCGGCCGCGCGGACGTGGAGGCCCACCACACGTGGGGCCACCGTGCCGCCGAGCTGCTGGCCCTGGTGCAGGAGCGCGCTGCCTGATGGCGTCCGCACGAGTCAAGAGGTCCGGCGGTCAGGAGGGTCCGGGCCCGACCCGGCGCACCCTCGCGCTGATCCGCCCGCACCTGGGGGAGCACCGCACCCTGATCGTGGTGGGCATGCTGGCCCTGCTCGGGGACGTGGTGTTCCGCATCCTGGAGCCGTGGCCGGTGAAGATCGCCGTGGACGCGGTGACGGTCGCGCTCGGTGCGCAGGTCGCCGACGCCACCGGGCTGAGCGGGGACGTCACCCGCACCCTGGTCACCTGGGCGCTGATCCTGGCCGGGATCGTGGCAGGCCGCGCGGTCTGCAACTACATCTCCACCATCGCGTTCGCCAAGACCGGCGTGAAGGTGGTGACCCGCCTGCGCGCCCGCGTGTTCGACCACATCCAGTCCCTGTCCCTGCGCTATCACACGCAGGCCTCGGTGGGAGACACCTCCCAGCGCCTGGTGGGGGACATGGGGCGCCTGCAGGAGGTGGCCGTCACCGCGGGCCTGCCGCTGGTCGGCAACCTGCTGACCGTGGTGGTGCTGTTCGTGGTGGTCATGGTCCTGAACCCCACGCTGTCCCTGGTGGTGCTCGCCACCGGCGCGGTCTACCTGGTGATCTCCAAGATCGCCACGCCCAAGATCACCCGGGCCTCCCGCAAGACCCGCAAGGGCGAGGGCGCCCTGGTAGGCGACGCCGCCGAGGCCCTCGGCGCCATCCGCGTGGTCCAGGCCTACGGCCTCGAGGACACCGTGGCCGCCAGCTTCGCCGCCGGCAACCAGAAGGCGCTCAAGGCCGGCATCAAGGCACGCAAGCTCGCCGCCCGCCTGGAGCGCTCCACGGACGTGCTCGTGGGCCTGTCCACCGCCGTGGTCCTGGGCTTCGGCGGTCTGCAGGTGATGCAGGGGAAGATGACCCCCGGGGACATGGTGCTCTTCCTGATGTACCTGAAGACCGCCATGAAGCCGCTGCGGGACATGGCGAAGTACACCGGCCGCATCGCCCGCGCCGCCGCCTCGGGCGAGCGCATCGCGGACCTGATGGACGAGGAGGTCGAGATCAAGGACCCCGAGCACCCCGTGGCGATGAAGCGGGTGGCCGGGGACGTGGTGTTCGACCGCATCAGCGCCAAGGACGGCCACGGACGAGACCTGTTCACCGGCCTGAACCTGATGATCCCCGCCGGCCAGCGGGTGGGTCTGCTCGGCCCGTCCGGCGCCGGCAAGTCCACCCTTGCCGGCTACCTGCTGCGCCTGGCGGACACCGGCTCGGGTGCGGTGCTCGTGGACGGCTATGACACCCGGATGGTGACCAAGGCGGACCTGCGCTCGCACGTGTCCATCCTCCTGCAGGAGTCCGTGCTGTTCGCCACCACCGTGCGGGAGAACATCCGCTACGGCCGCCTGGACGCCACGGACGAGGAGGTCGAGGCCGCCGCGATCCGGGCCGGGGCGGACGGGTTCATCCGCACCCTGCCCGAGGGGTATGACACGATGCTCGGCGCCCGCGGCGACACTCTCTCCGGTGGCCAGCGCCAGCGCATCGCGATCGCCCGCGCCCTGGTCCGCCGCGCCCCCGTGGTGATCCTGGACGAGCCCACCACCGGGCTGGACCCGGCCTCCCGCGCCCTGGTGGAGGACTCCCTCTGGGAGCTCACGAAGGGCCGGACCACTCTGGCCATCACCCATGACATCTCGATGATCCGCGAGCTGGACCGTGTGCTCTGGCTGGAGGACGGCAGGATCGTGGAGGACGGTTCGCCCGCCCAGCTGCTGGCCCGCCCGGAGACCCGGGTGGGCGCGGTGGGCCGCGCAGCAGCGCGTGGCGATCGCCCGGGCCG
>NZ_JBNFOB010000322.1:0-1967 GCF_057364565.1 Micrococcus sp. LASM2_SD2
GATCGGCTGCCGCATCCCCTCGGCCTGCCGCACGTCCTCCGCGCGCGCCGGCGCGCCCACTCCTGGGCCTCCGCCTCCTCCGCGGCGGCCTTGGCGTCCGCACCCGAGCGCCTCCGCCCCTGGGCCTCACGCTCTGCCGTGTCCGCGCGGAACAGGGAGCGCATGACCAGCCAGAACAGCAGCGCCAGGCCCACGGAGGGTGCCAGCACGGAGAAGTAGTCCCAGAAGGTGGCCACGGCGGATCAGGCCTCCGGCTTCAGCAGCGGGAAGAGGATGGTCTCGCGGATACCGACTCCGGTGAAGAGCATGACCAGGCGGTCGATACCCAGGCCCAGGCCGCCCATCGGCGGGGCGCCGTACTCCAGCGCCCGCAGGAAGTCCTCGTCCAGCTGCATGGCCTCGTCGTCGCCGGCGGCGGCGGCGCGGGACTGCTGGGTCAGGCGCTCACGCTGGATGACCGGGTCGATCAGCTCCGAGAACGCGGTGCCGCGCTCCATGCCGCCGATGATCAGGTCCCAGGCCTCGATGACACCGGGCTTGTCCCGGTGCGGGCGGGCCAGCGGCTGGGCGGCCGGCGGGTAGTTGTACACGAAGGTCGGGTCGATCAGGGTCGGCTCGACGATCTCGCCGAACAGCTCGATCACGAGCTTCTCCGCTCCCCACTTCGGATCCACCGGGACCTCATGCTCCTCGGCGATCTGCCGCAGCACCGCGGCGTCCGTCTCCGGGGTGATCTCCTGCCCCACGGCCTCGGACAGCCCGGGGTAGACCTCCACCCAGGCCCACTCGCCGTCCAGGTCGATGGTGCCCTTCTCGGTCTCGATCCGCCGGCCGGCGCCCACGGCGTCGGCCGCGGCGAGGATCATCTGCTGCATGCGCTCGGCCATGACGTGCATGTCCGCCCAGGCCTCGTAGCACTCGAGGGTGGTGAACTCCGGCGAATGGGTGGAGTCCACGCCCTCGTTGCGGAAGACGCGGCCGATCTCGTAGACGCGGTCCACACCGCCCACCACGGCGCGCTTGAGGTAGAGCTCGGTGGCGATGCGTAGCGTCATGTCCTGGTCGAACGCGTTGAGGTGCGTCTCGAACGGGCGGGCCTGGGCGCCGCCGTGGATGAGCTGCAGAATCGGGGTCTCGACCTCCACGTAGTCGTGGCCCTCGAGGGTGCGGCGGATCGCGGAGGTGATCCTGGCGCGGGTGTAGACCATCTCGCGGGCGGCATCGCGCACGATCAGGTCCGCGTAGCGCTGGCGGACACGGGTCTCCTCGTTGAGCTCGGCGTGCAGCACCGGCAGCGGGCGCAGCGCCTTGGAGGCCATCTGCCAGGAGTCGGCCATGATGGACAGCTCGCCGCGGCGGGAGACGATGACCGTGCCGGTCACGGACACGTGGTCGCCGAGGTCCACCGCCTTCTTCCACTCGGCCAGGGACTCCTCGCCCACGTTGGCCAGGGAGAGCATGACCTGCAGACGCACGCCGGCGCCGTCCTTCCCGCCCTCTTGGAGGGTGGCGAAGCAGAGCTTGCCGGTGTTGCGCTGGAACACGATGCGGCCGGCCACCGACACCTCCGGGCCGTCCTCCCAGCCCGCCTCGTGCTTGCCGTCGAACTCCTCGCGGACGGCCGTCAGCGAATGGGTGCGCTTCACCTCGACCGGGAACGCCTCTGTGCCCTCGGCGAGCAGGGCGTCGCGCTTGGCGGCGCGCACGGCCTGCTGGTCGTGGTGGTCGACTGCGGTCTGAGCGGGGGTGTTCTGCGTGGTCACAGTCCCCCAGTCTAAGGGCGCAGGGCATGCCGTTCCCGTCCCGCCGGGGTGGGGCACACCACGTGGACCGGCCGCCGGACGGAGTACCGTGCGGGCATGCCCGCCCACCGTTCCCCGCGCCGCACGCCGGAGCGCTTCGTGACCCTCGACGACGGCACGCGCCTGCGCCTGCGCACCCACCTCCCACCGGGGCGGGCACCCCGG
>NZ_JBNFOB010000323.1:0-1955 GCF_057364565.1 Micrococcus sp. LASM2_SD2
ACGGCGCCGTGGCGCTGCGCGGCCCAGCTCGGTGGCGGCCGCACGGGGCCTCGGAGGCCTCGTCCGCGGTGAGGGGTCCGGTCCGGGGGCGCGGAAGCGCAGCGCGAAGGCCAGGGACTTCTTGCCCTCCTCGATGCCCTTGCCGACGTACACGTCGAACAGCTCGACGGACTCGAGCAGCTCGCCGGCACCCTCGGCGAGGGTCGCCTTCACGTCACCGGCGACCACGTCCTGGTCCACCACGAGGGCCACGTCCTGGGTGGTGGCGACGAACGTGGACAGCGGGCCGGCCACCACGCGCTCCGGGGAGGCGGCCAGGACGGCGTCGCACCCGGCCTCCATGGCCAGGGCGACGTCCGAGGGCGGTGCCGACGCCGGCGTCGAGCACACGGGCCACCCCGGCCCGGGCGACGATCAGCTCCAGGTGGTGCCGGTTGAGGATGCCCAGCCCGGAGCCGATGGGCGAGCCCAGCGGCATGACGGCGGCGGCCCCGGCCTGCTCCAGGCGCAGGGCGGCGACCGGGTCGTCCGAGGTGTAGGCCAGCACGGTGAAGCCGTCCGCGGCGAGCCGCTCGGTGGCCTCGAGGTCTCCACCACGTCCGGGAGCAGGGTGTGCTCGTCCGCGATGACCTCCACCTTCACCAGGTCGGTCTCGAGTGCCTCCCGGCCCAGCTGCGCGGTGAGCACGGCGTCCCGGGCGGTGTGGCAGCCGGCCGTGTTGGGCAGCACGTCGATGCCGAGGCGGTCCAGCAGCTCCACCAGCGAGGCGCGGGTGTCCGTGGCCCAGCGGCGCAGCGCCACCGTGGTGAGCGTGGTGCCCGAGGCCACCAGCGCCCGCTCCAGGGCGGCCAGGTCCGTGATGCCGCCGGTGCCCATGATCAGGCGGGAGGTCAGCTCATAGCCGCCGATCCGCAGGGGCGGGACGGCGGTGTCCCGTGCGGTGTCCATGCTCAGCCTCCCTGGACGGCGCTGACGAGGTCCACGGCGGCGCGTCCCGCGGCACCGTGGCGTCCCAGGCGGAGCGCGGCACCACCTGCTGGTCCACGGCCACGGCCACGCCGAGGCGGCCGCCGTCCTCCGCGTGCCGTCCGCGGCGACCGCCCGGCCGGTGGTCTCGGCCACGATCTGCCGCAGCGTGGTGCTGGCCGGAACCTCCGCGGCTCGCCGTTCAGGGTCAGTCTCAGGGTGCTCATGCGCGGGTGCTCCTTGCGGGGGTCGGGGTGGCGGAAGGCTGGAAGCGGGTCGGGTCGGCGGCGGCCAGGGTGGCCGCCAGATCCTGGTCGGATGCCGTGTCGGAGACCGGTGCGGGGCCGGCTCCCCCGGCGTGCTCGGCGAGCGCGCACCCGGCCTCGGCGGCCCAGGGGGCCAGCAGGATGCCGTGGCGGTGGTAGCCGGTGGAGACCAGGATCCGCGGGGGCGTGCGGGAGGGGCGCCGAGGCAGGGGGCGGTCGTCCGGGGTGCCGGGGCGGGCGGCGGTGTGGGTCTCCAGCAGCTCGCAGTCCCGCACAGCGGGCACCAGGGTGGAGGCGTCCTGCAGCAGGTCCAGCACGCCGCCGGCGCGGGTGCCGGCCAGACGGTCCTCGCGGACGGTGGCGCCGACCACCAACGTGCCGTCCGCCCGCGGCACGAGGTACACCTGCCGGCCGTGGACGAGCCCGCGGACGGTGCGGTCGGAGCAGGTGGTCCTCGCCGGGCAGCAGCTGGTCGGCCGGCACGCGGAGGCGCAGCACGTCCCCGTGGACGGGGGCGCAGCGGCAGCGGACTCTGGGCGGGGTCTCCGCCGATCTGACCGTGGCCGAGCCCGGCGGCCAGGACCACGACGTCGGCCGCGGCCTCCGCCTCGCCCGTCGCCTCGGTCGGTGCGATCCGCCACCGCCGACCCGCCTCCCCTGGTGGACCGCCTCGACCACCCGTCCGGCGGTGAGCCGGGCCGGCGGCCCGGGCAGGACGTCGGA
>NZ_JBNFOB010000324.1:0-1932 GCF_057364565.1 Micrococcus sp. LASM2_SD2
CTGCCGGCGCGCCGACCGAGCCCGGGGCGGCGCCGTCGTCGACCCCCGGCGGTGCCACCGAGGGGGCGGCCCCGGAGGCCGCCGAGGGTTCGTGGGTGATCGAGCAGGCGGACCAGCAGGTGCTGCAGCAGCTGGTCCAGCTGTCCACACAGGTGCCGGTGATCGTGCTGCTGCACGTCCCGGGGGACGAGACCTCGGAGCAGCTGCACACCCAGTTCGCGGACGCGGTGGACGGCCAGGCGGGCCGCCTCGTCATGGGCCGCGTGGACGTGTCCGCCGAGCCGCAGCTGCTGCAGGCGTTCGGCCTCCAGGCCGGCCCGGCCGTCGTGGCGCTGGTGGCAGGGCAGCCGGTGCCGCTGGCCAACCAGGTGCTCCCGGTCGACACCCTGGAGCAGCTGGTCGGCGAGATCCAGCAGGTCGCCCGGCAGAACGGCGTCTCCGGCCAGGTGCCGCCCGTGGCGCCGGCCCGCTCCGGCGCAGGGGAACAGGCGCCGTCGAAGCCCGTGCCGCCGCTGCATCGGGAGGCGCAGGAGGCCCTGGCCGCCGGCGACTGGGAGGCCGCCGTGGGCGCCTGGGAGAAGGCCCTCAACGAGAACCCCGCGGACGCCACGGCCCAGCAGGGACTGGCCTCCGCGCAGCTGATGCGCCGCACTGCGGACATGGACGCCGCCGCCGTGCGCCAGGCAGGGGCCGAGAACCCGGACGATGTGGCCGCCCAGACCGCCGTGGCGGACCTGGACCTGCTCGGCGGCCACGTGGAGGACGCCTTCCAGCGCCTCGTCCGCTTCGTCGCGCTGCACCCGGGCGAGGACCGTGAGCCCGCCCGCGCGCACCTGGTGGACCTCTACACCGTGGTCGGCACGGACGACCCGCGCGTGCAGGCCTCGCGTCGCAGGCTCGCCTCGGCGCTGTTCTGAACCGGCCGGCTCCTGTCGGAGCCGCGTCCCGACGACGGCCGCGCACCTCCGGACGGTGCGCGGCCGTCGTCGTGCCCGGGGCCGGCGGGGAAGCGCGGCCGAACGTGCAGTGAACGGTGCGATCTCCTTCTTGTGGGGGAGTCGGAACCGGCTGTGCGTTCGCTAGCGTTGTGGCCATGCGTGCAGCGAACTCCCCGGACCCGGACCTCGCCCTCGTCGCCCGAGCACTGACCAAGCGCTTCGGGGACCGCCTCGCCCTGCAGGACTCGACCTGGACGTGCCGGCAGGCTCGTTCTTCGGTGTGGTGGGCCCCAACGGCGCCGGCAAGACCACCGCCCTGTCCATGGCCACGGGCCTGCTACGCCCGGACCACGGACAGGCGTGGATCCACGGCGTGGACGTCTGGGAGCAGCCGCGGGAGGCCAAGTCCCGTGTGGGCGTCCTGGCGGACGGCGTGCGCACCTTCGACCGGCTCTCCGGCAGCCAGCTGGTGACCTACGCCGGCCTGCTGCACGGCCTGGAGGCGGAGGTGGTGGCCGAGCGCACCGCGGACCTGCTGCGCGTCATGGATCTGGAGGACGCCGGACGCAAGCCGGTGGTGGACTACTCGGCCGGCATGACGAAGAAGGTCATGCTCGCCGCCGCCATGGTCCACGCCCCGGACGTGCTCGTGCTGGACGAGCCCTTCGAGGCCGTGGACCCCGTCTCCGCCGCGAACATCCGGAACATCCTGCACAGCTACGTCCAGCGCGGCGGCACCGTGATCGTCTCCAGCCACGTCATGGACCTGGTGCAGCGCATGTGCTCCCATGTGGCCGTGATCGCCGAGGGCCGCCTCGTGGCCACCGGCACCGTGGACGAGGTCCGCGGCGGCCAGGACCTGGAGGAGCGGTTCGTCGAGCTGGTCGGCGGCCGCCACACCGGCGAGGGGCTGGCATGGCTGTGACGGACGCGGACCGCCCCGCCGGCGCCACCGGACCCCTCGGCCGGACGGGCGTCGGCGCCCGGCGAGGTC
>NZ_JBNFOB010000325.1:0-1928 GCF_057364565.1 Micrococcus sp. LASM2_SD2
CGGGGCCGCTGCGGGCGGCGGCGGCCGCTGGGGATCGGGGCCGGAACGCACCGTGAGGTGCGGGGCGACCCGCGTCCGTACGCGGCGGATGTGGCGCGGCCCATAGACTGGCGGGCATGACCCAGACCACCTCTGCACCTCAGCACTCCGCCCGCCCGCGCTCCGCTATCGACGAGCGCGCCGACCGCTTCTACCAGGACTCCCTGGCCCTCCACCCGGAGGAGGCCACCAGCCTCGGCCTGCCCGGCCACGAGACCGAGTACGGGGACTACTCCCCCGCCGGCGCCGAGCGCGAGGACGAGCTCAACCGGCAGCTGCTCGAGGACATCGCGTCCATGGAGCCGGTGGACGAGGTGGACCGCGTGACCAAGGCGGCCCTGCAGGAGCGCATCGGCCTCTACCGGGAGATCCACGCGACCGGACGCACCGAGCTGAACAACATCGCCTCCCCCGCGCAGGGTATCCGCGCGATCTTCGACCTGATGCCGACCGACACCGCCGAGCAGTGGGGCCACATCGCCGGACGCCTCGCCCACCTGCCGGAGGCCCTGAAGGGCTACACCGAGTCCCTGCTGGCCTCCCGCGACCGCGGGCAGGTGGCCGCCGTGCGTCAGGTGGACATCGTGATCGAGCAGGCCCGCGCCCACGGTGAGGGCGAGGGCTTCTTCCCGGGCCTGATCGCCCGTGCTGCCGAGTCCGACGTGGTGGACGAGGAGCTGGCCGCCCGCATCCAGGTCAACGCCGAGGCCGCTGCCCAGGCGTACCGCGACTTCGCCCAGACCCTTCAGACCGAGCTGCGCCCGCACGCCCCCGAGCACGACGCGGTGGGCCGCGAGCTGTACTCCCTGGGCTCCCGCCTGTTCCTCGGCGCCACCGTGGACCTCGAGGAGACCTACCGGTGGGGCCAGGAGGAGCTCGCCCGGATCGTCGCCGAGCAGGAGGAGATCGCCGAGCAGCTCGAGCCGGGCGCCTCCGTGGAGCGCGCCCGCGAGATCCTGGACGCGGACCCGGAGCGCAGGCTCAAGGGCACCGAGGCGCTGCGCGAGTGGATGCAGGGCCTGTCCGACCAGGCCATCGAGGCCATGAAGGAGCACTTCGAGATCCCGGCCCCCATGGATCGGGTGGAGTGCATGATCGCCCCCACCCAGGAGGGCGGCATCTATTACACCGGCCCGTCCGAGGACTTCTCCCGCCCGGGCCGCATGTGGTGGTCCGTGCCGGCCGGCGAGGACGAGTTCACCACCTGGGCCGAGACCACCACCGTGTACCACGAGGGCGTGCCGGGCCATCACCTGCAGATCGCCACCGCCATGATGAACCGCGGCGAGCTCAACGACTGGCGCCGCAACGCCTGCTGGACCTCCGGCCACGGCGAGGGCTGGGCCCTGTACTCGGAGAAGCTCATGGACGAGCTCGGCTTCCTCTCCGACCCCGGCGACCGCCTGGGCATGCTGGACATGCAGCGCATGCGCGCGGCCCGCGTGGTGTTCGACATCGGCTACCACTGCGGCTTCGAGGCCCCCGAGTCCGAGGGCGGCGGCGAGTGGGATCCGGAGAAGGGCTACGCCTTCCTCTCCAAGCACCTGATCATCTCCGAGGGCCAGCGCCGGTTCGAGTTCACCCGCTACCTCGGCTGGCCGGGCCAGGCGCCCTCCTACAAGGTGGGCCAGCGCATCTGGGAGCAGATCCGCGCCGAGCACGAGCAGCGCGAGGGCGAGGACTTCGACCTCAAGGCCTTCCACACCCGCGCCCTGAAGCTCGGCGGCATGGGCCTGGACACCCTGCGCGAGGCGCTGGCGTGAGCCTGGGCCCCCACCGCTCGGACAAGGACCTTCCCGACGACGGCGCCCCCGCCTCCGGCGGGGCGCCTCGCCCTGGTGCTCGGCTCGGCCTCGCCGGGCCCGGGCGGAGATCCTCACCCCGGGCCC
>NZ_JBNFOB010000326.1:0-1928 GCF_057364565.1 Micrococcus sp. LASM2_SD2
CCCGCCTGCCGCCGCCCGAGGACACCCCCTGCGCACCTCGAGGCCGGGCCCTCGCCGACGAGGACGCCCTGGGGGAGACCCTCTTCAGCCTCGTCCGCCATGCGCGGGCCGCGGGCCTGGACCCGGAACGTGCGCTGCGTCGGCGACTCAGGGGTCCCGGCGTCGGGCCTGGGCGGTAAGCTGGAAGGGCGTTGTCCACCGGACCCACCACTGCATTCAAAGGAGACTGCTCCATGGCTCTGATCGACGCCATCCAGGCCCGTGAGATCCTCGATTCCCGCGGCAACCCCACCGTCGAGGTGGAGGTGCTGCTGACCGACGGCTCCGTGGGCCGTGCCGCCGTCCCCTCGGGCGCCTCGACCGGTGAGTTCGAGGCCGTCGAGCGCCGGGACGGGGACAGGGGCCGCTACCTCGGCAAGGGCGTCCAGGACGCCGTGGCGGCCGTGGACGAGATCGCCGACGAGCTCGAGGGCGCCTTCGCCGTGGACCAGCGCGCGGTGGACACCGCGATGCTGGACCTGGACGGCACTCCGAACAAGGGCAAGATCGGCGCGAACGCTGTCCTCGGCGTCTCCATGGCCGTGGCCGTGGCCGCCGCGCAGTCCTCGGACCTGCCGCTGTTCACGTACCTGGGCGGCCCGAACGCCCACGTGCTGCCGGTCCCGATGATGAACATCCTCAACGGCGGCGCCCACGCGGACTCCAACGTGGACATCCAGGAGTTCATGATCGCGCCGATCGGCGCCCCGTCCTTCACGGAGGCCCTGCGCTGGGGTGCCGAGGTCTACCACAGCCTCAAGAAGGTGCTGCAGGAGAAGGGCCTGGGCACCGGCCTGGGCGACGAGGGCGGCTTCGCCCCGAACCTCGAGTCCAACCGCGCCGCCCTGGACCTGATCGCGGAGGCCGTGAAGAAGGCTGGCTACACCCTCGGCGAGGACATCGCCCTGGCCCTGGACGTCGCCTCCTCCGAGTTCTGCGAGAAGGGGAAGTACACCTTCGAGGGCGAGCAGCGCTCCGCCGAGCAGATGGCCGCCTACTACACCGAGCTGGTGGACAACTACCCGATCGTCTCCATCGAGGACCCGCTCGACGAGAACGACTGGGACGGCTGGCGGCACCTCACCGAGACCCTCGGCGACCGCGTGCAGCTCGTGGGCGACGACCTCTTCGTGACCAACGTGGAGCGCCTGCAGCGCGGCATCGACGAGAAGTCCGGCAACGCCCTGCTGGTGAAGGTGAACCAGATCGGCTCGCTGACCGAGACCTTCGACGCGATCTCGCTGGCCCAGCGCCACATGTTCCACTGCATGATCTCCCACCGCTCCGGCGAGACGGAGGACACCTTCATCGCGGACCTGGCCGTGGCCACCAACGCCGGCCAGATCAAGACCGGTGCCCCGGCCCGCTCGGACCGCGTGGCCAAGTACAACCAGCTGCTGCGCATCGAGGAGGAGCTGGGCGACGCCGCCGTCTACGCCGGCCGCTCCGCCTTCCCGCGCTTCCAGGGCTGATCGTCCTGACGAGGTGACCCCGCCCGCCGGAGACGGTGTGGCGGGGAAGCCCACGAGGGCCCGTGCACGGGCCCTCGGCGTGTGCGAGGGAGTGCGGTGGGCGCGTCAGCCCGGCTCCCGCCCAGGTGCGGCGACTACCCTGGAGCGCATCCCGTCCGAGACCTCCCCCGAAGGAGCCCGTCCATGGTGAGCCGCCGCCCCCGCATGCCCCGCGTGCCCGGTGCTCCCGACCGTGCCCCTGCGGAGGAGTCGACGACGGCGCCGAAGGCGGCTGAGGAGGAGGCACAGGGGGAGGCACGCGCGGCCGTGACGGGTGCCGCTGCGCAGCCCGCGGGGGCCCAGGAGGGCGAGGTCGTCGAGCTGCGTCGCGCGGCCGACGCCGCGGACGAGTCCGTCGGTCGGGACGCCGCACGGATC
>NZ_JBNFOB010000327.1:0-1924 GCF_057364565.1 Micrococcus sp. LASM2_SD2
GGCCCCGGGCGAGGGCGCGGTGCCCGCGGACGGGGGAGGGCGCCGTCGTCGAGCTCGGCCCGCTGCCGGGGGCGCCGACCTCCCTGTCCATCTCCTCCCCGTGGGACGTGGTGTGGGACGAGGCGGCCGGCCACGTGGTGATCGCCATGGCCGGCACCCACCAGCTGCACGCCTACGACCCGGTGGCCGACGAGCTGTCCCTGTTCGCCGGCACCGGTCTGGAGGGCCTGACCGACGGCCCGGCGGAGCGGTCCTGGTTCGCCCAGTCCTCCGGCCTGGCCGTGGACGCGGACGGCACCCTCTGGGTGGCCGACTCCGAGACCTCCGCGCTGCGCACCGTCACCGGCGCGGCGGGGGAGCGGACCGTGTCCTCCCCGGTGGGCACCGGACTGTTCGACTTCGGCTACGTGGACGGCCCCGCCGAGCAGGCCCGCCTGCAGCACCCGCTCGGGGTGACCGCCCTGCCGGACGGCTCCGTCCTGGTGGCGGACACCTACAACGGCGCGATCCGCCGCTACACCCCGGCCGGCACGGACGCCGCCGGCCGCGAGACCCAGGCCGGGCTGTCCACCGTGGCACGCGGCCTGGCCGAGCCCTCCGACGTGCTCGTGGAGACGGACGCGGAGGGCGACGCGGTCTCGATCGTGGTGGTGGAGACCAACGCGCACCGCCTCGAGCGGATCGCCGTGCCGGACGAGTACCTCACCGTGGACGAGGGCGCCCGCCAGACCCAGCGTCCGCGCACCCCCGTGGCGGCCGGCGAGTTCGGGCTCGCCGTGGGCTTCGCCGCCCCCACCGGCCAGAAGCTCGACGACCGCTGGGGCGACCCCACCCAGCTGAAGGTCTCGGCCTCCCCGGAGGAGCTGCTGCTCGAGGGCGCCGGGACCTCCAGCGGGCTGACCCGCACGCTGCGGCTGAACCCGGACGTGGCCGAGGGCGTCCTGCACATCACCGCCCGCGCCGCCGCGTGCGACGGGGAGCAGGGACAGCCCATCCCGGACCACGCCGCCTGCCACCTGTACCAGCAGGACTGGGGCATCCCCGTGACGGTGCACGCCGCCGAGGCCGCGCCGGAGGGGGCGGAGACCCGCCTGGACCTGGACCTGCGCGGGATACACTGAGGGCGAAGGCCCGGCCCCGGCGGCGGGGCCGTTCGGAGAATCGTCCCCCGACACCGAAGGCTTCCTGAACCCATGACCACTCTCTTCGTCACCTCGTCCTCCCACGGCTCCACCCGGGAGATCGCCGAGCGTGCGGCCCAGGTCCTGCGCTCCAAGCAGGCCGTGAAGACCGTCGTCGAGGACGTGGCCGGCGCCGCGGCCTGGATGGACACCGCGGACGCCGTGGTGGTCTGCGCCCCGGTCTACTCCGGCAAGCTGGCCGCGGACGCCAAGCACTTCCTGGACTCCCGCCGCGCCGAGCTGACCGAGAAGCCGCTGAACATCATCGTCTCCGGCGGCTCCCCGGAGCTGGACGCCGAGCTGCGCGCCCAGCTGGAGTCCTACCGCCCGCGCTCCGTGAAGTACTTCCGGGGCGCCGTGGTGGAGGAGCGCCTCGGCTTCCTGGACAAGCTGAAGATCAAGCTCGCCAAGGGCCAGTACGGCGACTTCCGCGACTGGAAGGCGATCGAGGCGCACGCCTCCTCGCTGGCCAACCACGGCGCCTCCTGAGCGGACGCCACCTGACGGCTTGAGGGCGTTCCTTCCCGGAATTCCACGCGGGATTCCCGGAAGGAACGCCCTCACTCTGTGTCGCGGGGCCTCGGCCGGTCAGCCGCCCAGGGCGAGGAACTCCACCGGGCAGCCCTCCGGGGCCCAGTCCATGCCGGTGGCCGCGGTGCGCTCGGCCAGCTTCGCGGAGGCTCGCCCGGGGTGGCCAGGCCGGAGAGGTCGCCCTTGACGTCCGCCAGGAACACCGGCACGCC
>NZ_JBNFOB010000328.1:0-1913 GCF_057364565.1 Micrococcus sp. LASM2_SD2
CGGTGGGGGCCGGACAACGGCGACGCCGGCGGCGCGCAGCGTGGCCGCTCCCCCGCCGGAGGTGCCGGTGGGATCGGCGACGGCATAGACGAGGCGGCCGATACCGGCGTCTCGGACGGCGGCGCTGCAGGGACCGGTGCGGCCGGTGTGGTCGCAGGGTTCGAGTGTGACGTGCAGGGTGCAGGCGGCCGGGTCGATCGCGGCGGCGTCCGCATCCTGATCGCACAGCCGGGTCCAGGCGGCGAGGGCGTCGGCCTCCGCGTGCGGGGTGCCGGCGCCGCGATGACGTCCGACGGAGAGCACCCTGCCGTCCGGGCCGGTGAGGACGGCGCCGACGAGCGGGGTGGCGCCGCGGACACCCTCCAGGGCGGCGGCGACCGCGTGGTCCATGGCGGTGCAGTCCGTCACGGCGCGGTCCATGGCGGTGTCGGCGGGTGTGGCCACGGCAGGTCGGGGCGTGGCAGACGACGGCTGCTGCGGGTCCATCCGGGGCCTCCCGTGCGCTCGGTGCTCCGGGTGGCCTTCACCCGGAGGGGCACTCCGGGGATGCCTGCGAACGAACGCGGCAACGTGCCACGAGGGCACCTGACGCCACGGCGTTCGGCTGCGTGCTTCTCCCATCCAGACTCTGACTGTCGGTGCCGGAATTCCACCGGCTCAACCGATCGCGCGGCTCAGGACGGGCCTGGGCGCACGCTCACGGGTCGCGGACTGTCACCGCCGGTTCGGACTTTCACCGACCCCGGAGCACGTTAGCTGGCGTCGAGTATGGCATATCACACTGTGTGGCCGGCACAGGCTCGCCCAGCCGTCTCACGGAGCGAGCGGATCGCCGCGTCCGGGTCGTCGGCCCCGTAGACGGCGGAGCCGGCCACGAAGACGTCCGCGCCGGCCTCGGCGGCACGGTGGACGGTGTCCGCGTTGACGCCTCCGTCCACCTGGAGGGCGAGCTGCCCGCCCAGGTCGTCGATCGCCTTCCGCGCGGCGCGGATCTTCGGCAGGACCAGGTCCAGGAAGGGCTGGCCGCCGAAGCCGGGCTCGACGGTCATCAGCAGCAGCATGTCCACCTCCCCCAGCATCCCCAGGTGCGGCTGAAGCGCCGTGCCGGGGTTCAGCGCCATGGCGGCCTTCGCGCCGCGGGCCCGCAGCTCCCGGGCCAGGCGCACCGGGGCCTTGGCGGCCTCGGCGTGGAAGGTCACGGAGGCGGCGCCGGCATCCACATAGTCCGGGGCCCAGCGGTCCGGGTCCTCGATCATCAGGTGCAGGTCCAGCGGCAGGTCGGTGGCCCCGGCGATCGACTCCACGACGGGCAGGCCCAGGGTCAGGTTCGGCACGAAGTGCCCGTCCATGACGTCCACGTGGACGGCGTCGGCGGTGCCGATGCGGCCGAGCTCGTCGGCCAGTCGCGCGAAGTCGGCGGAGAGGATCGACGGGTGCAGTCGGACGGTCAACGGTGGGCTCCTGACGTGAGGGCGGTGGGCGGCCTGCGGAACAGGGCGAGGAACATCGCATCGGTGCCGTGGCGGTGCGGCCACAGCTGCGCGGTCTTGCGGTCGGGCAGGTCCAGGTCCCCGACGGCCACGGACTGCAGCACTGCGGCGGCGTCGAGCTGCTCGAGCTCGGGGCGCCGGCGCAGCAGGTCGTCGACCTGCACCACCGTCTCGGCCGGATGGGGCGAACAGGTCACATAGGCGAGCACGCCGCCGGGTGCCAGCACGGCGACCGCCGCGTCCAGCAGCTCGGCCTGCAGGTCCGTGAGGACGGCCAGGTCGGCCGGGGTGCGGCGCCAGACGAGACTCGGGCCGGCGGCGCAGGCGCCCAGCCCGGTGCAGGGGGGCGTCCACGAGGATCCGGTCGAAGCCCGGTGCCGCCTCGGGGACCTCGGCGATGCGTCGGCCGTCTCCGGCGCGCAC
>NZ_JBNFOB010000329.1:0-1903 GCF_057364565.1 Micrococcus sp. LASM2_SD2
GCCCCGCGCCTCAGGTCGGTGCGGGCCCGTGGCGGCCTCTGGTGTGGTGGCCTGTGGCCGCCGGGCGCGGCCGGACTGCTCAGTCGTCGCTCGGGTCGGCCTCGCCGCCGTCGTTGCCGTTGTCGCCGTTGTCGCCAGCGCCGCTGTTGTTGCCGTCGTCGCTGCGGTCGCCCTCGTCGTCCCCGCCGTTGCGGTCGCTGTTGTTGTCGTCACCGTTGCCGTCGCGCGGGGCGTTGGTGTCGGCCGGGCTCGGCGACGGGGACGGGTCGTCGCCGTCACGGCGTCGCGGTCCTCCTCGTCCTCGGACGGGGAGGGCTCGACCGGATCCGGCTTGAAGGTGACCGGGCCGTCGTCGTTGTTGATGGACTCGGGGGCGCTCTTCGGGTTCGGCTCGTGATCACGGCTGCCGCCGATGATCGCGCCCATCTCGCCCTCTCCGAGCAGGTTCTGCAGGTCGTCGATGACGCGGCGGTGGTCGTCGGCGATGTCGCCGGCCAGGTCCTTCGCGGCGTCGTCCTTCCCGTCCTCCACCTCGGTGTCCGCGATCATGACCGACCCGAAGTGCAGGCGGTGCATCTGGAGCAGGTAGACACGGCCGGCGTCCTCCACGGACGCGGCCTCCAGGGCGCGCTTCTCCTCGGAGGTGAGCAGGCCGGCGCGGCGGGCCTCAGCGGCCTGCCGGTTCATCTCCTCGAGCTCCTCCTCGGTGGGTCCCGTGGCGAAGCCGCTGGAGGTGGGCGTCGGGTTGGCCTCGGCGACCTCCGCGGCCTCCTCCTCGGTCGCCACGCCCCACTCGTTGAGCATACCGGTCAGCCGGTCGATCAGGTCCGGGCGTCGGTCCGTGATCGCGGCCGCCACCCGGCGGGCCTCCTCGTCCACGCCCTCGCCCTTGTCCAGGAGCATCTCCGAGTACTCCACGGACTGGTGCAGGTTCTTCACCATCGCCGAGGCGAACGCGATGTCCTGGCGGCGCTCCGAGTCCTGCGTGGGGCTCGGCGAGGGCAGGCCGCCCTCGGACGCGGTGGCCGTGGCCTGGGCGGCACGCTCCCGTGCCGACTCGGCGCTGTCCAGGCATCCGGTGAGGCCCAGTGCGAGCGCCGCCGACCCCAGGCCGACCACGATCGTCCGGAGGGGACGGCGGAGGGCGGTGCGGGGGCTCGACTGCTGCATGACGGGGCTTCCTCTCGGGCTGGCGGGGCCGGGCGGATCCGTGCCGGGCCTCCTCGGCGGACGCGCCGCCGTACAGGGGAAACGGTACGTCGTACGACCCTCCCGGGGGAAACGGCGCGCCCGGTCCGCGGCCCTGCGGATCAGGCGACGCGGGTCGCCTGGACCACCCAGTTGTCCACAGAATGGCCGGTCATGCCGGAGCCCGGGACCAGCTCGCAGGTGATCAGCGTGACCTTCCGCCCGGGCTCGTCCAGCTCCCACGCCCAGTCGAACTCCGGGGCGTGGATGAGGTCCTGCTTGTCCATCTGCACCGGGTCCGAGTCCAGGGTGAACCTCGCCTGGGTGCCGTCCGCATAGGTGACGACCACCAGGTCTCCCTTGCGGGTCTCCTCGAGGCGGTAGAAGACGTCCTTGAGACCGGAGTGGATGACGTGCCCGGTGAGGATTCCCGGGTGGGAGGACATCTCGCCGGGCGTGGTGCCCCACTGCGGCGGGGCGTACCAGCCCACGTGCTGGGGCTCCGGGTTCAGCTCCCCCTCCTCGTCCCGGTGCTCCGGCACGACCTGCGCGCCGATGTACTGCTCGCCGTCGTGGTAGACGTCCACGTGCACCGGGGCCGCCGTGATCTCGTCCATGGGGGCCGGCGGCGGGCCGCTCGACGAGACGGCGGGCGTGGGCGTGGGCTCCGGTGCCGGCTCCCCCGTCTCGGCGGGCGCCGAAGACGACGACGGCG
>NZ_JBNFOB010000330.1:0-1865 GCF_057364565.1 Micrococcus sp. LASM2_SD2
GGTGGGCACGGCGGCGCGCACCAGCCAGCCGCCGGTGGGCTTGGGGCCGGCGTCCACGGTGCCGCCCCACGGAGTCCATGCGCTCGCGCATGCCGCGCAGTCCCATGCGGGTGCCTGCCGCCCGGGGCAGGGACCGTCCACCGCGGCCGTCGTCGGAGACCTCGAGCTCCACGCGGTCCGCCTCGGAGCGCAGCCGCACCGTCACCTGCGCACGGGGGCCGGCGTGCTTGCGGGCGTTGGTCAGGCCCTCCTGCGCCACGCGGTACAGGGCGAGCTCGGCGGCCGGTGCCAGCTGCGGAGCCGCTCCGATCCGCTCCAGCGCCACTGTCTGCGTGCCCGCGGAGCGGGCCTGCTCGGCGAGGGCCTCGAGGTCGGACAGGCGGGGGACGGAGGCGACCGAGCCGTCGTCGTCCCTCAGGGTGTGGACCAGGGTCTGGAGCTCCCGCACGGCCTGGCGGGAGGAGTCCTCCACGCCCTTGAGATGGCCGGCCGCGGCCTGCGGGTCCTTGGCCTGCAGCACACGGGCGGCGCCGGCCTGGACCCCCATGGCGGTGACGTGGTGCGCCACCACGTCATGCAGCTCGCGGGCGATGCGCACCCGCTCCAGGGACACGGCCTGCTCGGCCAGCTGCTCCTGCTGGGCGTGGATCTCCGCGTGGGCCCGCTCGAGCGCCTGCCGCTCCAGGGCCTGCTGCCACGCGCGGTTCCCGAACATCCAGGCGCCGGTGAAGTAGGCGGCGTTGACCAGCCACTGGATCAGCAGGAACGCGAAGTATGCGTTCACCCCGCGCTCGCCGGTCTCCGGGGTGGAGAACCCGAGGACGGACTGGACCAGCAGCCACACGGCCATGGCGACCACGATCGCCACGCGCACCCAGAGGGCGCGGCGGCGGTCGGCGGACCAGGCGCCCGCCGTGTAGAAGCTGAGGAACATCACCACCTGGGAGGCGTAGAACTCGATGCCCACCCAGGTGGCCAGGGCGATGTAGGCCGCCGCGTAGACGGCCGAGACCGTCAGCGGGGCGCGGCGGCGGAAGGCCAGCAGGAGGGCGGCCGCACCTCCCACGGCGGCCACCACGTGGACGGACGCCCGGTACCCGGCGTCCATGCCGGACCACTGGGACAGGTAGGTCATCTCCACCGAGCCGATCGCCAGCACCACCGCGATGGTGACGTCCGTGCGCAGCCAGTGCTCCGGCAGGATGCGGCGGGAGCGGGCGGCTTCGGACGTGGCGGTGGCCTCGGGCGGGGCAGGGGAGGCGGGGACGGGCATGGACTCCACCCTAGGCAGGAGCCGCCCGGCGCACCTCCGTCTGCCGGGGGAGATGGGCCGGGGGATGGGCCCGAGGCGTCGGGGGAGACGGGACGTCTCGCACTTCATCCCTGACCCACAGGGAGGACACAGTGCCCACAGCGGAACCGGCAGGGCGAAGGTCCTGGTCAGATGGACTTTCGTCCACACCTGCGTGGTGCAGTGCACGGCGGCGCGGGTCTGCTGAGAGAACATCGCTGAACAGGTGCACAGCGACCACGCCGTGCAGGCAGCCCGCAGCGTCGCGGGCCGGACGAAGGGCGGACACATGGCTCAGGACATCGAGACCCCTGGCTGGCCGCTGGCCGACGATCTCCGTGTCCCGCGTCCCACGGTGGACCCGGACGAGGTGGTGCTCGGCCCCACCACGGCGGAGAACGAGCTGATCGTCCTCGGCAACGCCGCCCGGCAGGGGTGGCGGGTGGTCGAGTCGGACGGCGTCCGCCACACGCTGCGCTGGAACGACGGCGCCTCCCATGGACGGCGCCCGCATGGACTTCGAGGCCGCCCGGGCGGCGCTGGCCGAGCCCGGCGGAGGCCCCCGGACAGCGGC
>NZ_JBNFOB010000331.1:0-1847 GCF_057364565.1 Micrococcus sp. LASM2_SD2
CCTGATCCGGACCACGGACACGCCACGCGCCGACAGGCGGCCACGCACCGTTCGGCGCGTGGCCGTCGTCGTACGAGGGGACGCGCAGGCGGAGGGTCAGCCGCCGGAGGACTGGAAGCGCACGACGGCGCGGACCTCGTCGTCCGGCACGGGGCTACGGGGCTCCCTGCGCCCTCCGCCTCACAGATGCCGCAGATACCGCTCGGGACCCGCGAGGAAGCGGCGCCAGTGGTCCACGGTCTCCAGGTCCTCCCAGCGGGCCTCGCGCAGACCCCACGGTCCGGCCTCGAGGATCTGCGCCCCGGGCAGGGCGGCGAGGACCGGGGAGTGCGTGGAGAGCAGGACCTGACAGCCATCCTCGACCCGATCCAGCAGGAACGCGGTGAGGGCGAGGCAGTTCTCGAAGGACAGGGCGGACTCGGGTTCGTCCAGCACCCAGAGCCCGCGCACCGAGGCCCGCTCGTGGCAGAACGCGAGGAAGGACTCCCCGTGGCTCATGCGGTGCAGGCTCGGCTTCAGGGACAGGCCCTCCAGGTACGTGAAAAGCCCGTGCATGGCCTCGGCCCTCAGGAACACGCCGCCGCGGGGCGCGCCGGCACCGCGGGTCAGCTGCAGGTGCTCGGCCAGCGCGGACTCGGTGACGCGGGTCGTGTGCCGCACGTGGTGGGTGCCGCCCTCCGGGGTTCAGCCCGGCCGCCGCCGCGATCGCCTCCACGAGCGTGGACTTCCCCGCCCCGTTCGCGCCGACCAGGACGGTGGCCGGTCCGAGGTCCAGGCCCTCGTCCAGCAGCCGGCGGACCGCGGGGACCGTGGCCGGCCAGGCGGAGCGGTCCTCGGTGCGATCGGCACGGGCCTGTTCGCCTCGCTGCTGCCCTACCTGTTGGAGTTCCACGCACTGAAGCGGCTGCGCAGCGCCGTGTTCGGCGTGCTGGTGTCCGTGGAGCCGGCCATCGCCACCGGCGTCGGGTTCCTTGTGCTCGGCCAGGCCGTGGGCCTCTGGGCCGTCCTGGCCATGGTCCTGGTGGTCTCCGCGAGCGTCGGCACCACCCTCAGCAAGGAGGCGGCGAGCCCGCGCCGCGAGAAGGCGACCAGTCACGCGGACTGAGCCGGCCGTCGTCGTGAAGCGCCCGACGCGCCGACGCCCGAGGCGCCGAACCAGAGACTTCGGCCCCTTCACGTCCGCGCGAAGGGACCGATTCCTCTGGTTCGACGCAGAGGGAAGCCCCGCTCAGGCGGTGATGAACTCCCACTGGTGACCGTCCGGGTCGATGATCTCGCGGGAGTGCAGGCCGGTCTCCGACATGTCCTCCACCATGTCCTCCGGCAGGGCCACCTCGGTGGCGCCCAGCTGCAGGGCACGGTCCGCGAGGGCGTCCACGGCCGCATGGTCCCCGGCGATCAGGGACATCAGCGAGGAGTTCGTGGTGATGCAGTCCGCGATCTCCCGTTCGCCGATGTAGTCCGTGTAGGACCCCGGCGTCATGTACATCGCGTAGGTGGAGTCGGTGAGCTCGACGCACACCGAGTCGTCGTCCGAGAAGTCCTCCGCGATGCCGGCGCCGAGGGCGGTCCAGAACTCGCGGATGCGCTCGGTGTCGGTCGTCGGGAGGTTCAGGAAGACCGGCTGTGAGAACAAGGCCATGCCGGAGAAGCTAGCCAAGTCAGGCCACCGGCGGCAAACGGTGACGCCCCACTGTGACCCGCATCATTCCGGGGCAGGAGGCATCCCCGGTTGATACCGTGGCGGGCATGACGAACACCCCCTCCGGGTGGCCTCCGCGCCGGCGGCCGCAGGACGCCGCCGCGCAGGCGCCCGCCTACGCGCAGGCGCCTTCGTACTCCCGAGC
>NZ_JBNFOB010000332.1:0-1838 GCF_057364565.1 Micrococcus sp. LASM2_SD2
GGCGACGGACGGCACGCCCCGCGGCGATGCGCCGGCCTGGCGTGCCGCCGGCGTGGGCGCCGCCTTCGGCCTGGCCTCGGTGGTATGGAGCCTCAAGGACCACCTCGCCGAATGGGTCGCCATCGGCGGGTTGGCTGGTCTCATCGCCCTCGGCTACCTCTTCATGACGGGGCTTCGGTTCGTGGTGGACCAGGAGAAGGCCCGGAAGAACGTCTTCTACGCCGGTGAGGGGCAGGCGGCCTGGTTCCTGTTGAACTTCCTCGGCGTCTTCCAGATCCCGTGGTTCTTCGTCTCCGGCATCGCCGACCCCAGCACGCTCGCGCTGACCGCCGCGGGGCTGGGCATCGTGGTCGCCGTGGCGAACCAGGCCCTGGTGAGCCGGTACATGACGTGCCGCCGCCAGCCGGCCCCGGAGCCCGTCCCACTCGGCTGAGGCCTGCCGCTCTCACGGTCCCTTCACGACGTCGACCCTCGCCTTCGCAGAGAAGGTGAGGGTCCGACGTCGTGATGCGTCCCGCCTTCGGCGGGCTCGGCCCTCAGCGTCCCGCCTCCGGCGGGCTCCGCGCTCAGCGCTCGGCGTAGAAGGCGGCGAGGCGCTCGAGGCCCTCGTCGATGCTGACGCGCGGGCGCCAGTCCAGCACCTCGCGGGTGCGGCGCTGGTCGAACCAGTGGGAGGTGGACAGCTGCTCGGCCAGGAACTCGGTCAGCGGCGGCTCGCCGTCCGAGGTGGCACGGCGCATGCCCAGGAGGTTCTTCTCCCAGGCCCGTTCGATCACCGCGCCGGCACGGCGGGCCAGCCCCGCGGGGACCCGGCGGGACGGCGGTGCGGCGCCCCCGGCCATGGCGATGCGGGTGAGGAGCTCGCCGACCGGCCGCGGCTCGCCGTTGGTGACCACCAGGGCCTCGCCGTGGGTGTGGTCCGCGGCCGTGACCGCGGCGAGGACGGCCTCAACGGCGTTCCAGGTGTAGAGGGTGTCGATCAGGGCGGCACCGGAGCCGAGCACCGGCATGCGGCCAGCCCGGGCGCGCTGGACGATGCGGTCCGTCAGCTGCATGTCTCCGGGGCCCCACATCAGGTGCGGACGCAGGGCCAGCACGTGGAAGGACGACGAGTCCGCGGACAGGGCCAGCAGCTCGCCGGCGGCCTTGGTGCGGGCGTAGGGGCCGCGGGCGGCATCAGGGTCGGCCGGGCCGGCGCCCTCGCCGACGATCGAGCTGCCCGCGTGGGCGACGGACGGGGAGGAGATGTGGACCATGCGGCTCACGCCCGCGGCCCGTGCGGCCTCCACCACGTACTGGGTGCCGGCGACGTTGACGAGCTCGAAGTCCGCCTCCGGGCCGGAGACGGACACCTTCGCGGCCACATGCACCACGGTATCCACGCCGTACATGGCGCGGGCCACGGCCTCCGGGTCCGCCACGGAGCCGCGGACGTCCTCGGCCCCCTCCACGCCGGACGGACGCCGCTGCAGCGTCACGACCTCGGAGCCGGCGGCGATCAGGGCGCGGGCGACGCCCTGGCCCAGGATGCCGGAGGCGCCGGTGACGAGCACGCGGTGCGCCTCGGGCTGCTCGAAGACCTGCGGTGTGCCGAGCGCGTCGAGCTCGACCTCGAATCCCATGCGTGCCATCAGGGACGTCCCACCTTCCCGCCGGCCAGGATGCCCTCGGCCCAGCGGGCCATGCGGGCGCGGTCGATCTTCGAGTTGTGGCGGATGTCCGTCGGGATCGTCTCGGTGACGAGCACGGCGGACACCGGCAGCGGGGCCACGGCCGCCCGGACCTGCGTGGTCAGCTCGGCCGGGGCCAGCCCCGGCTTCGGGCGACCGTCGCGCAGG
>NZ_JBNFOB010000333.1:0-1831 GCF_057364565.1 Micrococcus sp. LASM2_SD2
CGCCGACGGGCGGCGCCGGGGCCCGGTCAGCCTGTGGTGGGTCCAGCCTGTGGTGGGTCGGCTACGCCTGGGCCGGCACCAGCCCACGGCGGCGCAGCAGCGGCTCCAGCTCGGCGTCCCGGCCGCGGAACGCGCGGTAGGACTCCATCAGGTCGCGGGTGTTGCCGCGGGCCAGCAGCTCGGAGCGGAAGTGCTCGCCGTTCTCCCGGGTCATGCCGTCGTGCTCGGCGAACCACTCCACGGCGTCGGCGTCCAGCACCTCGGCCCAGATGTACGAGTAGTAGCCGGCCGCGTAGTCGTTGCCGAAGATGTGCTTGAAGCAGCCCGTGCCGTAGCGGGGAGGCACCAGGTCCGGGTCGATCCCGGCCTCGCGCAGGACGCGGTCCTGGAACGCGAGCGGATCCGCGGTGGCGGCGTCAACGGTCTCCTCGGTGAGGGTGTGCCAGGCCATGTCCACGATCGTCGCGCCGAGGTACTCCACGGTGCGGTAGCCCTCGCCCCACAGGTCAGCGGCCTCCAGGCGCTCCAGCGTGCCCGCGGGCAGCGGCTCGCCGGTCTCGACGTGGCGGGCGTAGACGTCCAGCAGGGACGGCTCGCGCAGCCAGACCTCGTTCACCTGGCTCGGGAACTCGACGGTGTCCCGCGGCACGGAGGCGCCGGTCAGAGAGGCGTACCGCCCCTCGGCCAGCAGCCCGTGCAGGGCGTGGCCGAACTCATGGAAGAGCGTGGTCGCCTCGTCCAGCGTGAGCAGGGCCGGGCGCCCCTCGGCCGGGGCCGGGACGTTCACGGTGTTGAAGACCACCGGGAGCTCGCCCAGGGCGTCGGCGCGGTCGCGGACGTTGTGCATCCAGGCGCCGCCGGACTTGGTGGCGCGGGCGAAGAAGTCGCCCACGAACAGGCCCACGGGGTCGCCGTCGCGGAAGACCTCCCACACACGGATCCCCGGGCGGTACATGTGCTCGGCCAGCTCCGGGCGCTCCTCGAAGGTCAGGCCGTAGAGGGCGCCGGCGGCGGCGAACACGCCGTCGGTCAGCACCCGGTCCAGCACGAAGTGCGGGCGCAGGGCCGCGGTGTCCACCGCGAACCGCTCCCGGGCGTGGGCGGCGGACAGGTGCGGCCAGTCCCACGGGGCCACGGCGGACCCGTCCGGACAGACCTGCGCGGCGTCGCCTCGCGTTGGCCATCGCCGGGCCGGCCAGCTTCGACAGTAGCTCCTGCACGGCGTCCACGGACGGGGCGGCGCGGTCCTTGAGGGCATGCTCGGCCCAGCAGTCCGAACCCAGCAGGCGGGCCTTGCGCAGGCGCAGGCGGACGATCTCCATGGCCACGGTCAGGACCTCGTTCGGTCCTTCCGTGCCGCGGCCGATCGAGGCCTCGAACAGCTCGCGGCGCAGGTCGGCGTCCTCCAGATCGGCCAGCTGCGGCTGGGAGACGAACAGGGACAGGGTGAGCAGGTGGCTGCCGGGGTGGCCGGCCTCCTCGGCGGCGCGTGCGGCCGCCTGGACGTCGTCGGGACCGAGGCCGGCCAGCCGCGTGGGGTCCTCCACCAGCACGGCGCGGTCGGCCGTGTCCGCCACCAGGCGTCGGGTGTAGCGTGCGCCGGCCGTGGCCAGGGCGGTGTTGATCTCGGCGAGCTCGGCGCGTCCTGCTCGGACAGGTGGGCGCCGGCGAGCTCGAGCCGCTGGGCGAACAGCTCGTGCAGGCGGGCGTCCTCACCGTCCAGGACGGAGGCGTCCACGGCGCCACGCGTTCGGCCAGGCGCGGGTCCAGCAGCAGGGCGTCCTCGTGGGCGGCCAGCTCCGGCATGAGCTCCTCGGACAGTCCCTGGCGG
>NZ_JBNFOB010000334.1:0-1831 GCF_057364565.1 Micrococcus sp. LASM2_SD2
CGCGCCGACCTGGAGGCCGGCGCTGCGCCGACGGGCGCGCGGACGCCGTGGTGGTCATCGCGCGCGCCGGCCTGCGACCAGTCCGGCCGAGGTCCCCGCCGAGCTTGCCGGGAGCTCTCGGAGGCCGCCCGAGGTGCCGAGGTCCCGGTCCTCGTCTGCCTCACGGACGTCGTGGACCCCGAGTACTCCGGCGCGCTGCTGGCCGGCGCCGCCCCGCTGTCCGAGGACGCCGAGCCGGGCGCCCTGCAGCCCGGCGTGCCGTTCTACCCGTCCCCCCAGAAGGCCCTGCGCGTGCTCGGCCGCTTGGCCACCTACGTGGACTGGCGCGACGAGGACAGGGGGGAGCCGATCGAGCTCGACGGCGTGGACCGCCACACCGCGGAGGACATCGTGGAGGCGGCCGTCGCCCGCGGCAGCGGCACCGAGCTGACCCGCCTCACCGCGGAGGAGACCACCCGCCTGCTGGAGTGCTACGGCATCTCCACGCTGCCCTCGGAGCGGTTCACCACCACCGAGGAGGCGGTCGAGGCCGCGGAGCGCCTCGGGTTCCCGGTGGCGGTGAAGGCAGTGGACCCGCATCTGCGCCACCGCCTCGACCTGGGCGGCGTGCGCCTGTCCATCACGGACGCGGACTCCCTGCGCCGCAACGTGGAGCAGATGCGCCAGGCGCTCAAGGCCTTCGGGGTCTCCGAACTGGAGGTCCAGGCCATGGCGCCGGCAGGACAGGCGGTGACGGTGACGGCCCTGGAGGACCCGCTGATCGGCCCCGTGGTGTCCTTCGGCATCACCGGCGACGCCACCGACCTGCTGGACGATTGGGTGCACCGCGTCCCGCCGCTGACCTACGGCGACGTCGCCCAGATGGTGCGGGCCCCGCGCGCAGCCTCGAAGCTGCAGGCCCAGGGCGGCGTCCCCGCCGCGGACATGAAGGCGCTCGAGGACCTGGTCTCCCGGGTCGCCGCCCTGAAGGACGACCTTCCCTGGGTCGCGCGGCTGCGGTTCGCCCCCGTCCTCGCGGGCCCGGGCGGGGTCACCGTGCTGCAGGCCGAGGTGGACGTCGCGGACGCCGGTCAGCGTACGGACTCCGCGCGTCGTGCCATGCGCGGGGACTGACCTGACCCGTCCCGGCGGCCGCCTGTGGACGAGGGCGTGCGCCCGGCGGGCTCGCCGATAGCATGGAGCCCATGACCCCGCTGCGCAGGAACCACGAGCCCGGTCCGGACGAACACCGCTCCCCGCTGTCGCGGCTGGGCGCCGCCGAGCAGGGGCGACGTCGGACGGTGGGCTCCGGGACGTCGCTGACGGACTCGCTCGCCCGGGCCGGCTTCTACCCGGACCTTGTGGCGCACCACCTGGCCCAGGAGCTGGAGGGACGTGAGCCGCTGGCGCACCTGGTGCACGTGGACACCCACTTCGACTACGACGAGATCCACCGGCACATCACCGTGCTCGTGGTCTGCGCGGACGTGGTGGTGGCAGCCCACCTGGACGACCACCCCCTGGACGACGAGGGTCGCCGGATGCTCGCACAGATCTCCACCGAGCTGGTGCCGGTCTCCGCCATCGCCTCGGTGGTGATCACCACCGGCCACGCGGATCCCGAGCGGTTCCGCCCCGCCGACCCGGTGGCGGAGATGACGCTGGCCGTGCAGTGGGCCGGCGGCCAGCGCCTGGACCTGCAGCCGGCCGGCTGCGCGGACCCGAACTGCGAGGCAGACCACGGCTACACGGGCACCGCCACCCGCGAGGACCTCGTGATCCGGGTGGCCGCGGACGCGGACGGCGGCCGCCGCGGAGGAGCGCCCTCGCCTTCGCCCGGACCCTGCGTTCG
>NZ_JBNFOB010000335.1:0-1804 GCF_057364565.1 Micrococcus sp. LASM2_SD2
CCGGGGCCGGGTCGGCCGCCCCGGCGGCCTTCGCCGCCGCGACGACGCGCTCGCCGTCGATGAGGGCCTGAACGCCGTTGCCGGCGAGCGTGCGGACCTCGCCGGTGTCCAGGGAGAGGCCGCGCAGCCGGTGGTTCACGGTGTCCGCCACGACCACGTCGTAGCCGACCTCTGCGGCGAGCTCGGCAGGCAGCAGGGTCAGGCCGTTGGGCTCGTTGAACAGGGCCTGCTCGGGGCCGCCGTCGGCGTGGCCGCGGGTGCCCGGGGTGGGGAAGGCGAGGTCGGACGCCTCGGCCGGGGCGTCGGCGGGGTCGCCGCCGCCGAACGCACGGACAGGGGTGGTCAGGTCCGCGTCCAGCTCGACGAGGCGGTGGTGGCCGGTGTCCGCCACCAGGAAGGTGCCGGGGGCGGAGCCGCGGTCGCCCAGGGAGATCGCCTTGCCCGGGAAGCGCAGGTCTCGGGCCACCGGCTCCGGGGCCACGTACGGGCCGTCCCCGCGGTGCAGGGTGCCCTTGGCCTCGTGCTCGGCCACGAGCTCGGCCACCAGGGAGCGCAGCCCGGCCACGTGGCCCTCGCCGGAGAGGTTCGCGGCGATGTACCCCTCGGGGTCGATCACCACGAGGGTCGGCCAGGCGCGGGCGGAGTAGGCCTGCCAGGTGGTCAGCTCCGGGTCGTCCAGCACCGGGTGCGCGATCTCGTAGCGCTCCACGGCGGCGGCCAGGGCGTCCGGGTCCGCCTCGTGCTCGAACTTCGGGGAGTGGACGCCGATCGTCACGAGGACGTCGTGGTGCTCCTCCTCCAGCGGGCGCAGCTCGTCCAGGACGTGCAGGCAGTTGATGCAGCAGAACGTCCAGAAGTCCAGGATCGTGATCTTGCCGCGCAGGTCCTCGAGCGTGATCTGCTTCCCTCCGGTGTTCAACCAGCCGCGGCCGATGAGCTCGGAGGCGCGCACGCGGGCGCCGGCGCGGGGCACGGAGGGGGTCTGCGTCGAGTCGTGGGAGGAGGTGCTCATGGCTCCATTCAACACCGCGGCCGCCCGGGGATGTTCCCGGCGGCGCGTTCGTGTCATGTGGACGGCGCCGCATGCCCAGACGCCTCCGGCGCCGGTCTCAGCCGGCCCGTTCGGCGGCGGCCAGGATCTCCTCGGCCATGAGGGTGAACTCCCTGTCCCCGACGGCGGCCTGGCCCACGAAGGACACCATCACCACGGAGTCCGCGGTGGTGGCCGTCAGCACCTGGGCGGTGAGCGAGTTGTCCTCGTCCCCGGCCGGGTTCCGGGTCCAGGTGAGACCGGACTGGGCGGGGGTGCCGTCGGACAGGTCGGGCCTGGCCGTGGTGAGCTCGTAGTCCACCGTGGCGTCCCCCTCGGTGACCGTCATGGTCATCTCGGAGCAGTCCTGCAGCAGGTCGTTCACGGTCTGCAGATGCCTCTCCACCCGCTGACGTGCGGGGCCGTCCAGCGCCGCGACCTCCACCGTGCCGGTGCCGGTGAACGAGTCCGCACCCACGTCCACCCGGGACACCTCGTCCTGGTCCAGCAGGATCGGCGAGAAGTCCAGGGCGTTCAGCGGCGCCTTGCACTCGCTGGGCTCCACCGTGGTGCGGGAGGAGTCCCGCAGCCGCGCGGTGTTGTCCTCACGGGTGGTGGCCACCTCCTCGTCCGTGGCCGCCCGCTGGCGCACGAAGCCGAAGGTCGCGGCGCGCTCGGCCGCGGCGGCGGCCATCCGCTGATCCTGCCGGTCCCCCAGGTCCAGGCCCTCGACGACGTCCGCGGCCTCCTCGTCCGAGGCCGGGTCCGGCTCGG
>NZ_JBNFOB010000336.1:0-1783 GCF_057364565.1 Micrococcus sp. LASM2_SD2
CCGCGGAGCCGGCCGTGACCGCGCGCGGCTCCGCGAGGTCCTGGCCCGCGCCCTGGCCGAGGACGCGCCCTGGGGCGACGTCACCGCCGACGCGTTCGTCCCGGAGCAGACGAGCATGGCCGTGCAGGTGGTCGCACGGGAGGACGGCGTCCTCTCCGGTGCCACGGTGCTGCAGGAGGTCTTCGCGCTCGTGGACCCCGCCGTCCGGGTCACCCTGCACCGGGCGGACGGCGAGTCCTTCGCCGCCGGAGACGTGCTCGCCGAGGTCGCCGGTCCCGCACGCGCCGTGCTGCGCGGCGAGCGGGTCGCCCTGAACCTGCTGCAGCGGATGTCCGGGATCGCCACGGCCACAGCCCGGTACGTGGCGGCGGTCCGTGCCGCCGGGGCGCACACCCGGATCGCGGACACCCGCAAGACCACCCCCGGGCTGCGCCTGCTGGAGCGCCAGGCGGTCCGGGACGGCGGCGGCCACAACCACCGCATGTCCCTCTCGGACGCCGTGATGGTCAAGGACAACCACTGGGCCGCCATGGGCATCGCCGCCGGGGCCACGGACGAGGAGGTCACCGCCGCACTGCGTGCGGGCATGGAGCGTCTGCCCCACACCGTGCACGTGGAGGTGGAGGTGGACCGGCTCGGCCAGGTGCCTCCCGTCCTGGCCGCGGGCGTGGATACGATCATGCTGGACAACTTCAGCCTTGAGGACCTGCGAGCCGGGGTCGCCCTGATCGACGGCCGTGCCGTGGTGGAGGCCTCCGGCGGCATCACCCTGGAGACCGTCGGCGCGGTGGCCGCCACCGGCGTGGACGTCGTCTCCGTGGGGGCGCTGACGCACTCGGCCCGGGCCCTGGACATCGGCTTCGACTCCGAGGTCGTCACGGGCACCCCGCAGCGCCGGGCCACCGGCGGTCCGGAGGATCTCGCGCGCTGAGTCCGTCCGCACGCGCATCGTCACCGAGGCGCGGCAACGGTGCCGCGCACCCAGGAGGGGAAACGCCATGATCCTGCTCGACCACGCCGCCACCGCGCCCGTCCGCCGGGAGGCGGTGGAGGCCATGTGGCCCTATCTGACCGGGGACTTCGGGAACCCGTCGTCCGTCCACGAGCTCGGCCGCCGCGCCGGCCAGGCGCTCGAGGCCGCCCGCAGCCAGGTGGCCGACGTGCTCGGCGCCCGCCGCTCCGAGGTGGTCTTCACCTCCGGCGGTACCGAGGCCGACGTGCTCGCCCTGCAGGGGATCATCCTGCCGAAGCTGCTGCGTGCCCGCCGCCGGGGCACCCTGGATGCCCCGCTGCGCCTGGTCACCACGGCGATCGAGCACGGCGCCGTCCGGCAGACCGCCACCGCCCTGAAGCGCATCCACGGCATCGAGGTGGACCTGCTGCCGGTGGACGACACCGGACGGGTGGACCCGGAGGACCTGCGCCGTCTCCTGCGCCCGGAGACCGCCCTGGTGTCCGTGCACCTGGGCAACAACGAGATCGGCACCGTCCAGCCGATCGCCGAGCTCGCCGCGGTGGCGCACGAGGCCGGGGTGCCGATCCACACGGATGCCGTCCAGGCGGCCGGCCAGCTGGACCTGGACGTGGCCTCCCTCGGCGTGGACGCCCTCTCCCTGTCCGGGCACAAGGTCGGCTCCCCCAAGGGCATCGGGGCCCTGTGGATCCGCCCGCGCCTGCCCCTGGAGCCGGTGCTCACCGGCGGGGGCCAGGAGGCCGGACGCCGCTCCGGCACGGCAGAAACTCGCCGGGGGCCGTCGCCATGGGGCACCGCCCTCACGCCTGG
>NZ_JBNFOB010000337.1:0-1744 GCF_057364565.1 Micrococcus sp. LASM2_SD2
CTCGGACGTCCGTCCAACGGGCCCGCACCGCGCGACTGAGCGGTGCGCCGGCTCCTGCCGGCCGGAGAGCCGGACCCTGACCCACGACGACGCCCCTCACCTTCGTGAGGGGCCGTTCCGTCGTCGGGAGGCGGTGGGCGGGGGTCAGCGTGCCCCGGCGCCCATGATGGGGGCGAGGGTGCCCCCGAGGTCCGCGGCGCCGGTCAGCCCGGCGGACTCGAGCCAGTTGCCGAGCATGCGGTAGCCGCCCTCGGTGAGCACGGACTCCGGGTGGAACTGCACGCCCCACAGGGGAGCGGTGCGGTGCGCCAGGCCCATGACCACGCCGTCGGCGGTCTCCGCGGTGACCTCCAGGACGGATTCGTCCACGGTGTCCCGGACGGCCGCGAGCGAGTGGTAGCGGGTGGCGGTGAAGGGGCTGGGCAGGCCCGCGAAGGTCGGGTGTCCGCGGTGCTCCACGAGCGAGGTCTTGCCGTGCATCAGGGACTCGGCGTGCGTGACGGTGGCGCCGAAGACCTCGGCGATCGCCTGGTGGCCCAGGCACACGCCGAACAGCGGCTGGCCGACCTCGGCGGCGTGGCGGATCAGGTGCTCGGAGACGCCGGCGTCCGCGGGGGCGCCGGGTCCGGGCGAGATGAGGATCGCGGTGTGCTCGCCCGCCAGCGCGACGGCCTCCTCCGGGGTGAGGGCGTCGTTGCGGACCACGGTGGTCTGGGCCCCGAGCTCGCCCAGGTACCCGACGAGGGTGTAGACGAAGCTGTCGTAGTTGTCGATCACGAGGACCGAGACGGCGGTGCTGCCCATCGGCGGCTCCCTTCGCTGGCTCCCCGCCGGCGTGCGGTGGGGCACATAGACTGGTCCGGGTCAGGCCGCGACCCGGACCGTGAGGACGCACTGGCGCACCGTCGACACCGTTTCGGCGGTGTGCGGTGCGGATGGGAACCAGGGTAGCGCGCGGTCGACACCACCAGCTCATGACCGACGACCCACAGTGAGGATCACGCCGTGGCCGAGAACGAGACCCCGGACATGGGGGCGCCCGCACCGAGCGAGCAGGACGTGAAGCGTGCCGAGCGGCAGGCGAGGAACGACGAGCGCCGCGAGGCCCGCGAGGCCGCCCGCCGTGAGAAGGCGGAGCGCCGCGGGGCCGAGGAGGACCTCGGACCCAAGCCGCTGCCGCGCTGGTACAAGGCCACGATGTTCGGCCTCATGATCGTGGGCCTGCTGTGGATCTGCGTGTTCTACCTGACCCAGACGCTGTTCCCCATCCCGGGCATCGGAGGCTGGAACATCATCATCGGCTTCGGCATCGCCATGGTGGGCTTCCTGATGATGTCCCGCTGGTCCGAGGAGTGACCTGCACGGCCGCCGTGCCCCTGGATTCAGCAGAATCGAGCGGGTTTCTGCGGTGTCCGGGCCCGGAGGGACCGACAAAATGACAGCCGTGTGATTCTCCACAGTGGGGACAACCCTGTGGATAACCCCGTTGTCGCGGATGTCGAAACACACCGGTGTCATTCATGTCCACACCTGTGGACAACTCTGGGGACAACGCCGCAGAGCGGTGTGGACGACGCTGTGGAGATCAGGGGACGGGACGGGGACGACGGTCACGGCCCGACGGTCACGGCCAGAGCATCGCCGGCGTGATCCGGGCCGCGCCGACGGCGGTGAGGACCACGAGGCCGGCCAGCACCGCGGCCACCGCGGCCCACTGGACCCACGGGACCCGCCGTCCGGCTCC
>NZ_JBNFOB010000338.1:0-1721 GCF_057364565.1 Micrococcus sp. LASM2_SD2
CGCGCGCGCGCCTGCGCCCGCTGACGCCGCTCTACCTGCGTGAGTCCGACGCCAAGGTCCCCGGCCCCCGCAAGCGGGCCACCGCCTGATGGGGGAGGACACCGCTCCGGGCGAGGCCGCAGAGCCCACCGACGAGGTCACGGGACGCCCGGTGACGGCGCCGCCCGGCGAGCCGGACGACGGAGGCGAGGCGGCCGTCGTCGTGCCTGCCGGATTCCTGATCCGGCCGATGACGGTCTGGGACGTGCCCGAGGTGCTGCAGCACGAGCAGACCCTGTTCCCGCTGGACGCGTGGCCGCCGGAGTTCTACGAGGCCGAGCTCGCGCAGTCCGGCCCGCACGGTGCCGTGGACCTGGCCGGACGGCCGACCACCCGTGACTACCGTGTGGTGGTCCGGGACGAGACCGCGGACGTCGCGGCGGGGGAGCACCCGGGGGACATCGTGGGCTACGGCGGGATCATGGTCGCCGGGGACGTGGCCGACGTGCAGACGATCGGCACTGCCGCGCAGGTGCAGGGCCGCGGCCTGGGGGCCGCGCAGCTGGGCTGGATGGTCGCCGAGGCCGCCCTCCGTGGCGCCGAGGCCCTGATGCTCGAGGTCCGTGCCTCCAACGAGCCGGCCCGCCGCCTCTACGAACGCCACGGCTTCGTCCACATCCACACGCGGAGGCGGTACTACCCCGGAGGCGAGGACGCGCTGATCATGCGCCGCGAGCTCGCCGCGCACACCCGCCCCGTGTCGGAGGTGGGGAAGACGCCGGACGGGGAGCCCGGACCGGGACGGACGTAGGATGACAGCCATGCCCACCACCTCCAGCGCCCCCCTCGTGCTCGGCATCGAGACCTCCTGCGACGAGACCGGCGTGGGCATCGTGCGCGGCACGCGGCTGCTGGCGCACGAGGTCGCCTCCTCCGTGGAGGAGCACGTCCGCTTCGGCGGCGTCATCCCGGAGATCGCCGCCCGCGCCCACCTCGAGGCCCTCGTGCCCACGATCCGCCGCGCCCTGGACACCGCCGACGTCACGCTTGAGGACCTCGACGCGATCGCCGTCACCTCCGGCCCGGGTCTGGCGGGCGCCCTCATGGTGGGGGTCTCCGGGGCCAAGGCGCTCGCCGCCGCCACCGGCACGCCCCTCTACGGCCTCAACCACCTCGTGGCGCACGTGGGCGTCGGCATGCTGGACGGCGTGCGGCCCGCGCAGTGGGACGACCTGCCCGCGGACCTGGGCGCGCTGCTGGTCTCCGGCGGGCACACCGAGATCCTGCGCGTGGGCCGCATCAGCTCCGAGGTCGAGTTGCTGGGCTCGACCATCGACGACGCGGCCGGCGAGGCGTACGACAAGGTTGCCAGGCTCATCGGGGCGGGCTACCCGGGGGCCCGTGATCGACCGGCTCGCCGCCGAGGGGCGACCCGACGGCGTTCCGCTTCCCCCGTGGGCTCACCGCGGGCAAGTTCGTCGGCAGCGCCGAGGAGCCCGGCCCGCACCGGCACGACTGGTCTTTCTCCGGGCTGAAGACCGCCGTCTCCCGCGCCGTGGAGCAGTTCGAGGCCCGCGGCCTCGAGGTGCCGCGGGCGGACATCGCCGCCTCCTTCCAGGAGGCCGTCGCGGACGTGATCACCGCCAAGGCCGTCCGCGCCTGCCGCGAGCACGGGCTCACCCACCTGATGCTCGGCGGCGGCGTCGCGGCGAACTCGCGCCTGCGCGCCCTGCTCGCCGACC
>NZ_JBNFOB010000339.1:0-1716 GCF_057364565.1 Micrococcus sp. LASM2_SD2
GGCCGCCCGGCGCAGGCCAAGCCGGCCGCCGTCGCCCCGGCCGTGGAGCCGACCGATCCCGCCCTCGCCGCACAGTTCGCGCGGGTCTCGGAGGACGGCCACGTGATCCTGCTGGACGGCGCCGAGGAGCACACGGTGGGGCAGGTGCCGGACGCCTCCGCAGAGGAGGCCGTGGCGTACTTCGTGCGCAAGTACGACGACGTCCGTGCGCAGATGGCCCTGTTCGAGCAGCGCATCGCCGCCGGTGCGCCGTCGTCGGAGCTGCAGAAGGCCCTGGACCAGATGACCGCCACGGTGACCGAGCGCCAGATGGTCGGGGACATGGCCGCGCTGCGCACCCGCCTGGCCGCCCTGGAGACCCTCCTGGGCGACTACCGCACCGCCGAGGCGGAGGCCCGTCAGGCCGCCCAGGCCGAGCAGCTCGCCGCCCGTGAGGCGATCGTCGCCGAGGCCGAGGAGTTCGCCGCCACCCCGGCCGAGCGCATGCCGTGGAAGAAGGCCTCCAAGCGCATGGCCGAGCTCTTCGACGAGTGGAAGGCGGCCCAGAAGGCCGGTCCCCGCCTGTCCAAGTCGGTCGAGGACGGCCTGTGGAAGCGCTTCCGCGGTGCCCGCACGCAGTTCGACAAGACCCGCCGGGCCCACTTCTCCAAGCTGGACGCCAAGTCCGCGGAGGCCAAGCAGGTCAAGGAGCGGCTGATCGCCCGGGCGGAGGAGCTGTCCTCCTCCACGGACTGGGGCGTGACCGCAGGCAAGTACCGTGACCTGATGGCCGAGTGGAAGGCAGCCCCGCGGGCGTCCCGCAAGGAGGACGACGCGCTGTGGGCACGCTTCCGTGCCGCGCAGGACGTGTTCTTCACCGCGCGCAAGCAGGTCAACGCGGAGATCGACCGCGAGTACGGCGCCAACCTGAAGGTCAAGGAGCAGATCCTCGCCGACGGGAAGAAGCTCCTCCCGTTCAAGGACGTGAAGGCCGGCCGGGCCGCCCTCAACGAGCTCCGCGGCCGTTGGGAGGAGGCCGGGCGGGTTCCGCGCGGCGACGTGCGCCGCATGGAGTCCGGGTTCCGCGAGCTCGAGGACGCGCTCAAGCAGGCCGAGAACGAGCACTGGCGTCGCACCGACCCGGAGACCAAGGCCCGCACCAACTCCGCGCTGACCCAGCTCGAGGAGACCATCGCCGGCCTCGAGGCCGACTTGGAGAAGGCCAAGTCGGCCGGCGACGAGAAGAAGATCGCCCAGGCCCAGGAGGCCCTCGACGCCCGCCTTCAGTGGAAGAAGGCCCTCGAGGCCTCTGCCGCGGACCTGGCCTGACGGTCACCGGCCTGATCATCACCCGACGCCGGCACGGCGTCGTCTCCACGCCACGGGCGGTCCGGCACTGTGCCGGGCCGCCCGTGGCGTCTCTGCGGGCGTCCCCGCCGAGGCCGTCGGCGTCTTACGCGGGCATCCGTGCGCCGGGGACGTCCGTGTTGTCCACAGGGCTCTCCGGGCAGGGCCGTCCGTCGCGCAGGATGGGTCCATGGCCTCTCCCCCGCTCGGCTCCCCCTCGCCCGTGTCCCCGGCCCTTTCCGCAGAGCCGGGACAGGGGCGTCCCGAGGTGTGGGCGGCGGGCCCCGAGTTCGCGGACGCCGAGCTACAGGCGTTGGTCTCGGCCGGCGCCCTGCACCACCTGATCGGGCGGTGTACACCCCGGCGGACCGGCCGGTGGACGCGCGCGCC
>NZ_JBNFOB010000340.1:0-1704 GCF_057364565.1 Micrococcus sp. LASM2_SD2
CCACGGCGCGCAGCCGGAAGACGTGACCGCCGGGCTCAGTCGGCGGCCGACGAGCCCGGATGGGCGAGCACGCGCAGGGTGCGGGCGCGGTCCGCGGCGCTGATGCCCGTGGTGACGCCAGCGGCGGCGTCCACGGACACGGTGTACGCAGTGCCCTTGGGGTCCTCGTTGGTGGCCGTCATGGGCGGCAGGGCGAGGCGTTCGGCCCAGCCTGCCGGCATCGGGGTGCACAGCACGCCGGAGGTGTGGCGGATCGTGAACGCCGTCAGCTCCGGGGTCGCCCGGGAGGCGGCGAAGACGAGGTCGCCCTCGTTCTCCCGGTCCTCGTCGTCCACCACGACGACGGCCCGTCCGGCCGCGATCGCCGCGATCGCCTCCTCGACGGGGTCGAGTCGGATGGTGTCGCGGCTCATGCGCGGGCCTCCTTCCGCGGGGCGGATCCTGCCTGCGACGACGGGGCTGCTCCCGCCTGCGGCACGGAACCTGTCGTCTCCTGCGGCGCCGGAATCTGGGCAAGACGTTCGGCGTAGCGGGCCATCACGTCGGTCTCCACGTTGAGGCGGCGACCGGCCTCGACGTCCCCGAAGGTCGTTGCGGACAGGGTGGCCGGGATGAGGCCGACCTCGAACCAGTGGTCGGCGGCGTCCGGGGCGGACACCGCGGCGACGGTCAGCGAGGCCCCCTGCAGGGCGACGGCGCCCTGGGCCGGCAGGTAGCGGGCGAGCGAGGCGGACACGCCGACGCGCACGCGCCGCCAGGCCCCCTCGTCGGCCACCTCGAGCACGGTGCCCACCCCGTCCACGTGGCCCTGGACGAGGTGCCCGTCCAGGTGCTGGTGCGGGAGCAGGCAGCGCTCGAGGTTGACGCGGGAGCCGGGCTCCAGGTCGCCGAGGGCCGTCATGCGCAGGGTCTGGCCCATCAGGTCGGCGCGGAACACGCCGGATTCGGAGTCCGCGTCGTGGAGGGCGGTCAGGCAGACGCCGTCCACGGCGAGGGAGCCGCCCTCGGGCAGGCCGTCGAGCACGCCGGGGGCGTCCACGAGGATCGTCGCGACGTCCTCCTCCGGCCGGTGCACCAGCTCTCGGACCGTGCCGATGTGGGTGATGATCCCGGTGAACACGGTGTCACTCCTTCCCTGCGGCCGCGGCCGGCTGCAGATGGGTCCAGGTGTCGGGGCCGAGCGAGCGGACCGGTCCGCCCTCGGCGGGGTCGGGGGCCCAGCGCATGGCGTGGGCCAGGGTGTCCACGGTCAGTCCGGAGACGGCGGCCAGGCCGGCGCCGAGGAACGTCGGTGCGGTGTAGACGTGCAGCTCGTCGACGAGGTCGGCGGCGAGCCAGGCGGCCAGCACGGTCGGTCCGCCCTCGATCAGCAGGTGCTCGCAGCCTCCCCGTCCCTGGGGCCACGGCCCCGGGTGACGAGCGATCGCGGCGAGGACGTCCGCCGGGTCGTGCGTACGCACATGCAGCGGTTCCACCCCCGCCAGAGCGGGATGGCCGCGCAGGACCGCGGAGCCGGGGATGTCCCGGTGCCCCATGACCACGGGGACGGGCTGGGCGGAGGCGAGGGAGCCGTCGTCGTGCCGGGCGGTGAGGCGCGGGTCGTCGGCGAGGACGGTGCCGGTGCCCACGACGATCGCGTCCACGCGCCGTCGCACCGCATGGGCGTGGGCGCGGGACTGCGGCGAGGTGATCCACCGGCTGGTG
>NZ_JBNFOB010000341.1:0-1702 GCF_057364565.1 Micrococcus sp. LASM2_SD2
GCCTCCGGGGGGCCTCCCTGGGCCTCCCGGCTGCTCGGCCCCACCAGCGGCGCAGCTCGGCCCTCGGCCGTCTCCCTGCTCGTGCGGGGGCCCCCTCGTCCAGGCGCCACTCGAGCAGGTGCCGGTACGCGCGGCCCACCACGGGGCCGGGGCGGATGCCCAGCAGGGCCATGATCTGCTCGCCGTCCAGGTCCGGGCGGACGGCGGCGAGCTCCTCGGCCTCGGAGATCTCGGCGATGCGCCGCTCGAGGTCGTCGTAGGCGGCGGCGAGGCGGTTGGCCTTCCGCCTGTTCCGGGTGGTGACGTCCGAGCGGGTGAGGGCGTGGAGGCGGTCCAGGACGGGGCCGGCGTCGTGGACGTAGCGGCGCACGGCCGAGTCCGTCCAGCCGGCGTCCCCGTACCCGTAGAAGCGCATGTGCAGCTCCACCAGGCGGGAGACGGCCTTGATGGTGTCGTTGTCGAACTTCAGGGCGCGCAGCCGCTTGCGGACGAGTTTGGCGCCGACCACCTCGTGGTGGCGGAAGCTCACCGCGCCCGACTTCTCGAAGCGGCGGGTGGCGGGCTTGCCGACGTCATGCAGCAGCGCGGCCAGGCGCAGCACCACGTCCGGGGAGTGCGGCGAGTACCGCTGCTCCTGCTCGATCGCCTGCTCCATCACGGTCAGCGAGTGGGCGTAGACGTCCTTGTGGCGGTGGTGCTCGTCGGTCTCCAGCTGCAGGGCCGGCAGCTCGGGCAGGACGCGCTCGGCCAGTCCGGTGCGGACCAGCAGGTCCAGGCCGCGGCGGGGGTCGGCGCCACAGATCAGCTTCACCAGCTCCTCGCGGACACGCTCGGCGGAGATGATGTCGATCCGCTCGGCCATGTCCGTCATGGCCGCCTCCACCTCGTCCGCCACCTGCAGGCCGAGCTGGGCGGCGAAGCGGGCCGCGCGCATCATGCGCAGCGGGTCGTCCGAGAAGGAGTCCTCCGGGGTGCCGGGGGTGCGCAGGACACCGGAGGCGAGGTCTCTCACGCCGCCGTGCGGGTCCACGAGCTCCATGGCGGGCAGGCGCAGGGCCATGGCGTTGACGGTGAAGTCGCGGCGGACGAGGTCGTCCTCCAGGCAGTCGCCGAAGGCCACCCGCGGCTTGCGGGAGGCCGGGTCGTACTGCTCGGCGCGGTAGGTGGTGACCTCCAGCTGCCAGCCGTCCTTCTGGAAGCCGATGGTGCCGAAGCGCCGGCCCACGTCCCAGACGGCGTCCGCCCACCCGGCACCGATCGCCTCGATCGCGTCCGGGTCCGCCTCCGTGGTGAAGTCCAGGTCCCCGGAATCGCGGCCGAGGAACAGGTCCCGCACCGGACCGCCCACGAGGGACAGCTCACGGCCGGCGCGGCGAACCTCTCCCCGAGCTCGATCACGACAGCGGGCAGCGAGGCGCCCTCCGGGAAGCCGGAGGGCAGGGGGACGCGCGGGAAGGAGGTGCTCATGATGGGTACAAGGGTGCCAGAGAACGGGGGCGTCGGAGGCGCGTGGACGGCGGGCGGAGCGTCGCCCGGGATCCGGTCCTGCCGCGGGGCCGGGCGTGGCCTGACCAGCATGCGGCCCCGTCCGCGCCCGCTAAGGTTGAAGGCATGACCCGCCCCGACCGTTCCGAGCGCCGAGGGGCACCCCTGCCCTCAGCCGTGGTCGGCCGGATGCGGCGTCAGGACCCGCCCACGCCCG
>NZ_JBNFOB010000342.1:0-1699 GCF_057364565.1 Micrococcus sp. LASM2_SD2
CCGGCGAGCACGGCGGCGGACAGCAGTACGCCGGTCACGCCGAGGCCGCGCGGTCGCGCGGTGGCGGTGCGGCGGGTGCGTGCGGTCATCGTGGGGTCCCCTCCAGACGAGCGGCGAGTGCCGGAAGCAGCCGGATGAACATGAGACAAGGGCCGGCGGGCCGCCTGTCAAACGCCTGCGAAGACGATTCTAGCGGCCCACCGGCCCTTGTGACACTGCTGTGTCTGAACTCTGGTCCCGGTCTCACGACCAGGTCAGCCCCGCGGCAGGCGGGGCCGGTGCATCAGATGCGGGTGACGTTGGCGGCCTGGAGGCCCTTGTCGCCCTGCTGAGTCTCGAACTCGACGCGGTCGTTCTCCTGGAGCTCCTTGAAGCCCTGGGACTGGATGGCGGAGAAGTGCACGAAGACGTCGGCGGAGCCGTCCTCCGGGGCGATGAAGCCGAAGCCCTTCTCTGCGTTGAACCACTTGACGGTACCCACGGTCATGAGGGTGTCCTTTCGCTGTGCCCGCCTGCGGTGTGCAGGACGCGGGCGTCGGTGCCGTGCGGCGGATTGCCCGCACGGGTGAAGCGGTGAAACTGAACCGCGAAGACCAACGCCCCGGGCCGCAAGGCCCGGATGCTGCAAGAAGCCGGGAAACAGGTAGTACTACTTCTCGTCCATCGTCTCACGTTTCCCGACGACGGAATACCCCCTGTGTCCACGGTCTCCCCGCCGCCTGCGGGCGGCGGGCGGACAGCGGGTGCCGGACCGCCGTCGTCGCCGTCCCGCCGTCCGGTGTGGGGAGGGTGTCAGCCCAGGTCAGGCGAGCGGACGGAGTCCGGTGAAGGCGTTGTGGTGCAGCGCGGCCGGGGCGTGGACGTCCGTGTGATCGGCGAAACCGAGCACCTCCAGCAGGACCACGGTGTGGTCCCCGGCGTCCACCTCGGCGTGCAGCCGGGTCTCCAGCCAGAGGGAGGAGCCCTCGAGCAGCGGGGTGCCCCGGTCCGTGCGGTGCAGCCCCAGGCCCGCGAGGCGGTCGCCGGTGCGGGAGGACAGCTGACGGCACAGGTGGTGCTGGTCCTCGGCGAGCAGGGAGATGCCGAGGGTGTCCGAGTTCCGCAGGCGGGTCCAGGTGCGGGAGGACTTCTGGGCGGAGAAGGAGACCAGGGCCGGCTCCCAGGAGATCCCCACCGCGAAGGAGGAGGACACCATCACCTCGTCCACGCCGTCGGCCCGTCCGGTGACGGCCACGGCGCCGGTGGGGAACGCGCCCAGGCCGCGGCGCAGGTTCAGGGGCGTGAGGTCTTCGTCCCAGCGCGGGTGCGCGGCAGCGGCGGGGGAGAGCAGTGCGGAGGCGGTCATGCGTCGGATCCCTTCGGAACGGACGCGACCCTGCGGCGCAGGCGGCGGACCGTCATGTCCGCAGAGACGCTGTACTTGCCCAGCCGGGGTGCCGGAGGGCCGAATCCTCACCTGGAGCACCCCACTGCAGCGTTGCGAGGGTTGCCGTCCCGCCGGCCAGGGCCGTGAATGACGGGAGCTCGTGATTCTGGAGTCCAGCCTAGGGGCGGTCCGGAGGCGCGGTCAAAGACGTCCGCCAGACGGACGTCGCGCGGCGTCACATCGATGCTGCCGCTGCGTCGCCCACGGCGCCCGGAGGGCACCGACGCCCCGGAGGAGCCGCGCGTCGCCGCCCGCCGAGCCTCAGCCTGCTCC
>NZ_JBNFOB010000343.1:0-1679 GCF_057364565.1 Micrococcus sp. LASM2_SD2
CGCGGCGCAGGCCCGTGGGTGCCCACGCCGCGGGGGCCACGGCCACGGCCGAGGACGCCCCGGCCTCGGAGTCCCCTGCACGGGAGTCCGCCGGCGAGCACCGTTTCGACGACGAGCGGACCGAGCCGTACACCGGCGGTGACGAGGACGGTCCGTCGCAGGACGAGCAGGGCCGCCGTCGCATCGAGGAGGGTGACGAGGACTCGAGCCGCGGCACCACCGAGATCGTGGAGGACGGAAACCGTCCGGAGGGACGCGCGTGATCGCTTCCTGACGGGGTGCACCGCACCGCCGCCGCGCAGAGAGCCGGCCCCGGCAGAGCAGACGGTCTGCCGGGGCCGGCTCTCTTCGTCAGCGGCGGCATGCCCCGAATGTGCGCCGGCATGGCCCACATGCGCGGCGGCATCCGTCATGTATGCGGCGACAGCGCCTCATGGCCGCAACAGCGCCTCATGGCCACAACAGCGCGGTGCGGCGCGAGACGCCGAGGGGAGCGGTACTCGGCGGGTCAGCCGCCCTGACGCTCCTCGCGGCGGCGCAGGAAGGCCGCCCCCCAGCGGTAGGAGAGGGCGCCGAGCGTGGCGACGCTGGCCAGCAACAGGCCGATGAGCCAGGCCGGTGCCTGGCCGATGCGGGTCAGGAGCGGGCCCGGCTCGGCCCAGGCCATGGAGGCGTCGTCCGCGTCGTTCTCCGCGAGGATGCTGCGCAGGTCCTCGCTCTGGTCTCCGGAGGTCGCCTTCGGCTTCTGGAGCTTCTCCTCCTGGGCGTGCTCCAGGGCGGCCAACGCCTCGTCCTCCAGCAGGCGGCCGGAGTTCTGCAGCCCGGACAGGGCGCTGTCCATGGTGTCCCGCAGGGCACTGCGCCCGGTGCCGTCGTTCGAGCCCAGCGAGGGAGTCCCCTCCTCCTTCAGGACAGGGCTGGCACCCGGGACCGGGCCGGTGTCCAGGTCAAGCGGCTCGCCGGACGGCGAGGCCTCACCGGCCTCCTGGGACGCGGGCGGCTCCGCAGAGGGCTCCGGTCCCTGGCCGCCCCCGTCGGACGGCGGGGCCCAGGCGCCCGGGGCCTGAGAGTCCGGGGCTTCCGTGTCCGTGGTCTCGGACTCCGTGGGTACCGGGGTCCACGGGCTCGACGCCTCGGGTGAGGGGGACCAGGAGCCCGGGGCCGAGGGCGTTGGCGCCGGGGACCAGGGATCGGTGGGCGAGGGCACCGGCAAGCCCGACGGCGAGGGGGCCGGCCTCCAGGACGGGGACGGTGTCGGGCTCGTGGTCGGCCGCTCGGTGGGGTCGTCCGAGGGCGTCGGGCTGTCCGAGGGGCTCGGCACCGGATCCTCGGAGGGGGCGGGGTCCTCGGAGGGGTCGTCCGAAGGGCTCGGGGACGGCTCCTCGGAGGGCGTGGGGTCCTCGGAGGCGTGGGGTCGGACGGATCGTCGCCCGGGGTCGGCGAGGGGTCCGTGGTCGGGTCTAAGGACGGATCGTCGCTCGGGGACGGCTCCGGCTCCTCGGTCGGCGTGGGGTCCACGGGCGCGGTCGGATCGTCGGAGGGGTCCTCCACGGGCTCCGTGGCCGGCGTGGTGCTCGGCTCCGGAGTCGGCTCGGTGGCCGGCTCGATGCTCGGCTCCTCTGACGGGGACGCGTGCGGCCCCCGGGGTGGGCTCGCCGGGCGGGGTGGGGGTGGTGCGT
>NZ_JBNFOB010000344.1:0-1677 GCF_057364565.1 Micrococcus sp. LASM2_SD2
CTGCGGTCCCGCCCGCGCGCCGCGCGCCGACGCGTCCACGGCGCCGTCTCCAGAGGGCGAGGTGCCCTCCGGAGCCGGGCGGCCGTCGTCGTGCTTCATGTCCTCGGCCACGGTCAGAGGCCCAGCTCGCGGGCGATCAGCATGAGCTGCACCTCGGTGGTGCCCTCGCCGACCTCGAGGATCTTGGAATCGCGGTAGTGGCGGGCCACCAGGGACTCGTTCATGAAGCCGTAGCCACCGAACACCTGGGTGGCGTCGCGGGCGTTGTCCATGGCGGCGTCGCCGGCGATCATCTTGGCCATGGCGGCCTCGGTCTTGAACGGCTTGCCGGCCAGCATCTTCTGGGCGGCCTCGTAGTAGGCCAGGCGGGCGGCGTGGGCGCGGGCCTGCATCTTGGCGATCTTGAAGGACACGGCCTGGTAGGAGCCGATGTTCTTCCCGAACGCGGTGCGGGTCTTCGCGTAGGCGATGCACTCGTCCACGCAGCCCTGGGCGGCGCCGGTGGCGAGCGCGGCGATGGCGATACGGCCCTCGTCCAGGATGGACAGGAAGTTCGCGAAGCCGCGGCCGCGGGTGCCCAGCAGGTTCTCCTCCGGCACCACGGCGTCCGAGAAGTGCAGCGGGTGCGTGTCCGAGGAGTTCCAGCCGACCTTGTTGTAGGCCTTGCCGGCGGTGAAGCCTTCGGTGTCCGCGGGGACGATGATGGTGGAGATCTCCTTGGCCGGCTTGCCGTCGTGACCGGTCTTGCCCTCCACGGTGCCGGTGACGGCGGTGACGGTCACCAGCGAGGTGATGTCCGTGCCGGAGTTGGTGATGAACTCCTTGGCGCCGTTGATGCGCCAGTTCCCGTCCTCCAGCTTCGCGGTGGTCTGGGTGCCGCCGGCGTCCGAGCCGGCGTTGGGCTCGGTGAGGCCGAAGCCGGCCAGGTGCTTGCCGGCCACCAGGTCCGGCAGCCACTTCTGCTTCTGCTCGTCCGTGCCGAACCGGTACAGGGGCATCGCACCGAGGGACACGCCGGCCTCGAGGGTGATGGCCACGGACTGGTTCACGCGGCCGAGCTGCTCGAGCGCCAGGGACAGGGCGAAGTAGTCGCCGCCCATGCCGCCGTACTCCTCGGAGAACGGCAGGCCGAACAGGCCCATCTCGCCCATCTGGGCGACGATCTCATACGGGAACTCGTGCTTGGCGTCCAGGTCGGCGGAGACCGGGGCGACGACCTCGTCGGCGAACTCGCGGACCGTGTCGGACAGGGCCTGGTAGTCCTCGTCCAGGGCGGGCAGTGTGCGGTGGTTCGGGCTGGCCATGGGGCTGCTCCTTGTCTTCTGTTCTCCTGCGGCACGGGTGTGCGCCGCGGCGGGTCTTCGGTGGGGTCGGTCAGGCGGTGGGCTCGGCTGAGGCGGACTCGCCGGCGGCATCGGACGTACCGCCGGCGGCGTCTGCATCCGGGGTCGGCTCCACGGTGGCCACCAGGCCCTGCGCGGGGACGGAGTCGCCCTGGGCCACGTGGATGGTGACGGTGCCGGCGACGGCCGCGGTGATGGGGTGCTCCATCTTCATGGCCTCCACGTCCGCCAGGTGCGCGCCGGCCTCCACGCGGTCGCCGGTGGCCACGTGGACGGCCACCACGGTGCCCGGCATCGGCGTGCGGGACTCCGGGGAGCCGGCTCCCTCGGGCAC
>NZ_JBNFOB010000345.1:0-1662 GCF_057364565.1 Micrococcus sp. LASM2_SD2
CTGGCCGGCGCCGTGCTGGCCCTGGCCGCGGTGCTGGTGGTCGTGTGGCCACAGCTCGGCGGGGCGCTCGGCGGAGGTGACGACGGCGACGGCGTGGCCGGGGCGCTGTGGCTGCTCATGGCCGCGATCCCAGTGGTGGCCGGCTTCGGCACGAGCGTGCAGCAGGTGTTCAACGGGCGGCAGTCCGCGGCCTACGGCTCGCCGATCCCGGTCACGCTGATCAACTTCCTGGCCGGCACCGCCCTGCTCGGGCTGGTGTACCTGGTGAAGGCGGTGACGGTCGGTCCGTCCGGTCCGCTGCCGGGCGTGTGGTGGATGTACGTGGGCGGCCCGCTGGGGTGCGTGTTCATCGGGGTTTCGGCGCTGCTGGTCCCGCGGATCGGCGCGTTCCTCACCACGCTCGGCCTGGTGGCCGGGCAGCTGCTGGGGTCGCTGCTGCTGGACACGGTCGCTCCGGTGGGCGGCGCCGCCGTGTCCGTGTGGACGGTGGTGGGCACGCTCGGCGCCCTGGCCGCCGTGGTGCTGGCGTCCTGGAACGGGCGGATGAGGAGGCGCCCGCGGGTCTGAGGGCGGGGCTCCGACGAGGGTGCAGTTGTTGTGGCCTCTGACGCGCTGAGGCCACGACAACTGCACCCTCGTCCGGTGTGGGGGGCATTAGGTGCGTGGAGACCGCTCAGGCTGCCAGACCCTGGCCCGTCAAGCTCCGCCGCAGTGCCGGGCGCGTGAGCTCCACCCCGCCGCGGACCAGGAGCACGCCGAGCGCGAGGCAGGCGGCGGCGGTGAGCAGGGACACCGGCGCGAACACCGCGGCCGCGCCGATCACCGGAGCCGCCGAGGCGAGCGCCGCGGCCAGGCTGAACACCAGCACCGTGCCGAGGGCGGACATCACGGCCCGGCGGCGCATCGCGTGGACGGTATGCACGTCCATGCCGGCCATCACCAGGCCGCCGTGCAGGTCCGCGCGGTCCAGCAGCTGCGCCGCCTGCGAGATCGCCACCGAGCAGGCCGCCAGCAGGAACGAGACCACCATCGTCACGAGCACGCCGGTGCCCAGGTCCGCGATCAGGTGTCGCTCGCTCGCGGTCACCGCGGCGCCGTCCCCCTGGAACGCCTCCGCCATGCCGAATCCGGCCGCACCCACCGTGCCGATGTAGACCGTGAGGGCCACGCCGCCCACCTGACGCCAGGCCAGCCGCGGGTCCTCCAGCACGAGCCGGGCGGCCACGAGGCGCTCGGCCGTCCGCGCCCGGCGGACACGGCGGCGCGCGGTCAGGCCCAGCACCCACGGGCCGATCGCTGGACGCGATCAGCGGGGCCGCCAGCGCGGCGACGGCCAGCGCGATCATCACGGCCTCGCTCTGGGCCAGGCCCATCACCGAGGCCGCCGCCTGCGCGGCCACGAGCACGCCCACAGCCACCAGGACCCGCACCCACACCACACCGCGGGGACGCTGCCGGGTGCGCACGCCCAGGGGCGTCACGGCAACCCGGCGCAGGCCGAGGAGCGCGGAGAGCGCACCGAGCAGGACCACGGCCACCAGGACACCGAGGGTCAGCGGGATCCCGAGCCACTGGCCCGCGAGCCCACGCGTCCGCCGGCGAACGGCAGCAGCGCGATCGCCGGGCCAGCAGGGCCCACCGGCCAGCCCGACGACGACACCC
>NZ_JBNFOB010000346.1:0-1651 GCF_057364565.1 Micrococcus sp. LASM2_SD2
GCCGGCTGGCGTACCCTGACCGGGTGGACGAGCAGAACCAGCGCACCCGGTCCGGCACCGCGCAGGAGCCCCGCGGGGGGCTGCGCGGCCGGCTCGCGGGGCTACGCCGGCGTCTTCCGGAACGCCCCCACCGCCTCGAGTTCACGGTGGACGACATTCCGGTGCCGGCCGACGAGCCCGGCGCCGTGACGACAGAGGCGAGCGCCGACGTCGTGGCCGAGTCCTCCCCCGCCGGCGAGCCGGCGGTCCACCTGCGCCACCCGGTGACCGCCGGATTCCTGCTCACCACCGGCGTGGGCCTGGCGCTGCTCATTTACTGGATGCTCGCCGCCAACCGGGAGCTGATCCTCTGGATCCTGGCTGCCCTGTTCATCGCGCTGGGCCTGGACCCCATCGTCCGCAAGATCGAGTCCTGGGGCGCCCCGCGCCCCGTGGGCGTGCTCGCCGCGGTGCTCGGCCTCGCCGGGGTAGCCGCGGCCTTCCTCTCCCTGCTCGTGCCGACCGTGGTGGAGCAGTCCGCGGAGTTCGTCAACCGCGTGCCGCAGACCATCCAGGACGTCATGGGCTCGGCCGTCTTCCACGACCTGGACCGACAGTTCCAGATCCGGGACGCCGTGGACTCCCAGATCCAGACGTGGACGCAGGACCAGCAGGCCTGGAGCCAGGTGTTCGGCGGCCTGGTGGGGATCGGCCAGTTCGTGCTCGGCGCCGCGTTCTCCACCCTCGTGGTGCTCGTGCTGACCCTGTACTTCCTCGCCTCGCTGCCGGCGATGAAGTACTGGCTGTACCGCCTCGCCCCGCGCTCGCGCCGCGTGCGGGTGGAGTACCTGGCGGAGAAGATCACCTCGTCCGTCGGCCACTACGTGATGGGGCAGTCCTTCGTGGCGCTGCTCAACGGCACGGTCGCGTTCGTCGCCATGGCGATCGCCGGCACCCCCTACGCCGCGCTGCTCGCCTTCTTCGCCGGGATGATGGCCTTCATCCCGCTGGTCGGCGCCATGATCGGCGGGATGATCGTCACCGCCATCTCCCTGACGGTCGACTGGCAGACCGCGGCCCTCTTCGCGGCCGTCTACTTCGTCTACCTGCAGATCGAGGCCTACGTGGTGTCCCCCCGCGTCATGGCCCGCGCCGTGGCGGTCCCCGCCGCCGTCGCCGTGATCGCGGTGATCGCTGGCGGCACCCTCCTCGGCGTGCTCGGGGCTATCATGGCCATCCCCACGGCCGCCGCGGTCATGCTCCTGGTGCGGGAGGTCTTCATCCCCCGGCAGGACCGCCACTGACCCGAGGGACCACCCGTCACCGGGAGTGCCGGATGCGCGGCGTCTCTCCCCCGCCACCCCACTACCGCGAGTGGCGGGTGCGCCAGCAGATCCGGTGCCAGTGACGGCGGTCCGCCCCGGCGTCCTCGTCCCCCATGATCCAGTCGCTGCGCCACGCCACCAGATGGGCCGATCCCTGCGGGATGCGACGGCCGCAGCCCGGGCAGGTGTAGTCCTTCACCGCCCGCCAGGACGGCACCTCACGGACGTGCCATCCTCCGTCCGAGCCGGTCTGGTGGCTGTAGCCGGTGTCCAGGCCGAGCAGCTCCTCGAGCCGGTCCGCGCGCCCGGGACCGGCCGGCCTGCGGCCGCCACGCGCTCGGGCGCGG
>NZ_JBNFOB010000347.1:0-1646 GCF_057364565.1 Micrococcus sp. LASM2_SD2
CGCAGGGCCCAGGCCGGAGCCGCCGCGCCGCCGGTGACGGACCCCATCCGACCCGGCCCCGGCGCGCCACCGCCACGGACGTGCCGGGCGGTCCTACCCTGGATCGCATGACCCTCGTCGGACTGCAGAACGGAGGCGCGCCCCGCGGCGCATGCCGCCCTGCCCGGCGCCTTCCGGACGGCCCTGCGCGAGCTACGGGACGCCACGCCGCGCCGAGAGGTGCAGCTGCGCGAGATCGCGGCGCCCCAGGGCTTGGCCCCGCATGCCGTGGCGCTGGCCGCGGACGTGCGCCCCCTGGCCGACGAGGACGACATCTCCCCCGCCCTGGCCACCGGACGCTTCGTCCTCCTCTACGACCCCGAGGGGTCCGACCTGTGGCAGGGCACCTTCCGCGTGGTCACCTACATCAAGGCCGGCCTGGAGCTGGACGTCGCCGAGGATCCGATGCTCGGCGCCGTCGCCTGGACCTGGCTCGTCGAGTCGCTCGAGCTGCGCCACGCGGACTACACGGCCGCCGGCGGCACCGCCACCCGGATCCTCGCCGAGTCCTTCGGCACCCTCGCGGAGCGCCCCGACGCCACCGAGATCGAGATGCGCGCCTCCTGGACGCCGGGCGGCCGCGCGATGGGCGCGCACCTGGAGGCCTGGGCCGAGATGGTCTGCGCGTTCGCGGGGCTTCCCCCGCAGCCCGACGGCGTCACCGCCCTGCCCGTCCCCAGGAAGGACGCATGACCCGTACCACCTCCGGGCGCCGTCCGTCATCCCACGACGACGGCGCCGTCACCGCCGCCGAGACCGCCGCCCCCGATCAGCCCCGCCTCATCACGGAGCCGGCCGACGGGGTCCCGATGGTCACCGACACCCCCGGCGGCCTCACCGCCTGCGCCCAGGCCCTCGCCGCCGGCACCGGACCGGTGGCCGTCGACGCCGAGCGCGCCTCCGGCATCAGGTACGGCCAGCGCGCCTTCCTGGTGCAGCTCAAGCGGGCCGGCTCCGGCATCTGGCTGATCGACCCCGAGGCGTTCGAGGACCTGACCGAGCTGGTCCCCGCGCTCGAGGGCGTGGAGTGGATCCTCCACGCCTCCACCCAGGACCTGCCGTGCCTGTCCGAGCTGGGTCTCTGGCCGGACCGGTTGTTCGACACCGAGCTCGCCGCCCGCCTGGCCGGGCTGCCCCGTGTGGGCCTGGCCGCCGTGCTCGAGCAGATGCTGGGCGTGACCCTGGCGAAGGAGCACTCCGCCGCGGACTGGTCCACCCGCCCGCTGCCCGAGTCCTGGCTGACCTATGCCGCCCTGGACGTGGAGCTGCTGGTGGAGCTGCGCGCGGCCCTGCTCGAGCTGCTCGAGTCCCAGGGCAAGCGGGAGTGGGCCGAGCAGGAGTTCGAGCACGTGCGCACCAGCCCCGTGCCCGGCCCCCGCGAGGACCCGTGGCGCCGTACTTCCGGTGCCCATGCCCTGAAGGACCGCACCCAGCTGTCCGTGCTCCGCGAGCTCTGGCACGCCCGGGACGACCTCGCCCGGCACCGGGACGTGGCCCCGGGCCGGCTGATCCCGGACTCGGCGATCGTCGCCGCCGCCAAGGTGCAGCCCCGCACCGTGCCGCAGCTGCGCTCCACCCAGGGCTTCCACGGCCGGCCGCCGGCCGCG
>NZ_JBNFOB010000348.1:0-1637 GCF_057364565.1 Micrococcus sp. LASM2_SD2
CCGCAGGCTCTCGTCCGCGCGCGCCGCGGCGGCCGTGGTGGCCTCCCGTCTGACCCTGCCCTCCGGTGTGGCCACCGGGGACGTCGGCTCGAACTCGGCAGTCCTGTGGTCCCGGTCCTCCGGCACCGGCCGCCTGCACGCCACGCTGCGGGCCGTGGATGAGGACGGCCGGGTGCTCAAGGGCCGCTTCGCCAAGGGCCTGCGCCTGCGCTCGGGCTGGGTGGACGCGCGCACGGACCACACCGCGAAGATCCTCGCGGACCGGCTGCCCTCGGGCACTCGCTTCCAGGTGACCTACGCCTTCGAGGACGAGCACGGCCGGATGGGCGAGTCCGCCGTGGGCACCTTCCGCACCGCTCCGGGCAGGCGCTTCGGCCCGAAGACCTCCGCCGCCCAGTCCTTCGTCTGGACCGCGGACACCGCAGGCCAGGGCTACGGCATCAACCCGGAGATCGGTGGCATGCGCGGCTATGCGGCGATGGCGGCGCTGAAGCCGGACTTCTTCTTGCACTCCGGGGACACCGTGTACGCGGACAACCCGATCCAGGAGACCGTCGAGGTCCCCGGCGAGCCGACCTGGCGCAACCTCGTCACCGAGGAGGTCTCCAAGGTGGCCGAGACCCTGGACGAGTTCCGTGGCCGCCACCGGTACAACATGATGGACGCGAACCTGCGCGCGATGTACGCCCAGGTGCCGGTCATCGCCCAGTGGGACGACCACGAGACCACCAACAACTGGTACCCCGGCGAGGTGCTCGATGACCCCCGCTACACCGTCCGGGACGTGGACACCCTCGCCCGCCGCGGCCGCCGTGCCTGGCAGGAGTACATGCCGATCGCCGACGCCACGGCCCTGCGCGGCGGCAGCGGCTTCGAGCCCGCCCGCATCCATCGCCGGATCTCCCGCGGTCCCTCCCTGGACGTGTTCGCCCTGGACATGCGCACCTACAAGGGGGAGAACACCCCGGGGCTGGAGCCGCACGAGACGCCGCTGCTCGGTGAGGAGCAGCTGCAGTGGCTCATCCACGGCCTGCGCACCTCCACGGCCACCTGGAAGGTCGTCGCCAACGACCTGCCGCTGGGGCTGATCGTGCCGGACGGGAAGGCCCAGGAGTCCCTGTCCAACGGCGACGACGGTGCCCCGCTCGGCCGCGAGCTGGAGCTGGCCCGCCTGCTCAGGGCGATCAAGGACCACGACGTCCGCAACGTCGTGTTCCTCACCGGGGACGTCCACTACTGCGCCGCGCACCACTACGCGCCGGAGCGCGCCGCGTTCACGGACTTCAGCCCCTTCTGGGAGTTCGTGGCCGGTCCGATCAACGCCGGCTCCTTCGGCCCGAACGAGCTGGACGGCACCTTCGGCCCGCGGGTGGACTTCCACGAGGCCGGCCCGGTGATGGGCTCCCCGCGCTCGGGCGAGCACCAGTACTTCGGCCACGTGGAGATCCCGGAGGACGGCCAGGAGTTCCGTGTCAGCCTGGTGAACGCCGCCGGCCGCACGGTGTACCGCCGGACCCTCCACGCCCGCTGACCCCACCCGTCCCGACGACGGCCCGCACCTGACGCTGTCAGGTGCGGGCCCGTCGTCGTGCCGGTCAGGGAGGCTCAGCCCAGCCGGCGCACCGCCTGGACGCCGG
>NZ_JBNFOB010000349.1:0-1635 GCF_057364565.1 Micrococcus sp. LASM2_SD2
GCGAGGAGGAGCCGCATGTCGCCGGCACCCCAACGGCCGCGGAGGGCACGACCGTCGCGTCCGTGCCCTCCGCCTCCGCGACGCGGGCCGACGCCCCCGCCACGAACGAGCCGGAGGAAGAGGAGCCCGCGCCGGACCAGGACTCCGACGCGGAGGACGCCCTGGAGGGCGCTGACGAGCGGGCCCGGGAGGACGAGGCCGAGGATGCTCGCCCCGACACGGCCGGGGAGGACTCCCCCGCGGCACAAACCGGCCGGTCCCGGCCGACCGCCGGCCGGGGCGCCTCGGGCGGTCGCATCGCCGACGTGCTGATCAAGGACACCTCCGACCCGTCGTCGGCGGAGACGACGCGGAAGAAGCCCGCCGCCCGCTCGAAGTCCTCCAGCCGCCGGGCCTCGGTGCCAGCTGGGACGAGATTGTCTTCGGCCGCAGGAACGACTGACGCGCCCGGGTCGCCGGGCGGCTCAGGCGGTGAGCAGCAGCAGGGGGACCTCGCGCTCGGCGCGGGTGGGCGAGCCGTGCTGGCCCACCATGTCGAAGGCGTGGGGGCCGACGCGTCGGCCGTCGTAGAGGGCGAGGTCGCCGTGGGCGGCGATCAGCAGGTCACCGATGCGCGGGCGCACCCGGGCGGTGACCTCCGCACCGAACCAGCCGGCCTCGATCGCCTCGTCCCGGGTCAGGATCCAGGCGTTCGTCCCATGGGCCGCGCGCCAGGCCGCCGCCACGGCGTCACGGCGCTGCGCGGAGACGTCGGCGCCGAAGTGCAGCTGCACCAGCCTCGGCTCCCCCGCCGTGTGCGCCACCCCGTCCAGGAGCTCGGGGTGCAGCGGCTCCCCCGCCTCGTCCAGCACGGCGTAGTCCAGCCGGCGTGAGGGCGGCACATCCACCATGCCGTGGTCCCCGGTGATGCCGAGGGTGGAGCCTGCGGGCATCCGCTCGTGCAGTCGCCTGAGCGTGGCGTCCACCTCCTCCAGCGCGTGCAGCCAGGAGTCCGAGCCGAGGCCGTCCCGGTGCCCGGCCTTGTCCAGCTCGTTGAAGTACAAATAGACGAGCGCCGGCTGCCGGGCCTTCTCCAGCACGCCCAGCGCGAGCTGCATGCGGGCGGCCATGGTCGAACCGGCACGGTACTCGCCGCCGCGCAGGGACGCACGGGTCAGGGCGGAGCCGGCGAACAGCGGCAGGGACACCGTGGCCACCACGCAGCCGGCCGCCTCGGCCCGCTCGAGCACGGTGGGCAGCGGCTGCCACTGCTCCGGGACGGTGACCGGATCCCAGCCGCCGAGCATGTTCACCACCACGCCGCGGTCCGGGTCCAGGACGTCATACCCCACCACTCCGTGTACGCCGGGCTCCTCCCCCGTGCCCAGGCTCGTCAGGGAGGCGGCGGTGGTGGTCGGCACGGGCGCCTGCAGCACGCGGCCGTGGCTCTCCATCGCGGACTTGAGGAACGGAGCATGCCCGCCGAAACGGCGCAGCACACTGCGGCCGAGGCCGTCCACCATCGCCACCACGGCGCGGCGGGTCTGCGGCCAGGCCAGGGCGTTGTCCACGCCCTCGACGCCCAGGGCGGCGGCCGCAGAGGTCATGACGGACCGCAGGTGCCGCTCGGCCGGGACGGCACCGGTGGGGGACGGG
>NZ_JBNFOB010000350.1:0-1578 GCF_057364565.1 Micrococcus sp. LASM2_SD2
CGGTGCGGGCCGTCGTCGTGGTCCTCCCCCGCCGCGGCCGGGGGAGGATCCGACGATCAGGCCGCGGGACGGGTGATCTTGCGGGAGGAGAGGACCTCGTCCACGAGGCCATACTCGAGGGCGGCCTGGGCGGAGAGGAACTTGTCCCGGTCGATGTCCCGGGAGACCTCCTCGGCCGACTTGTCGGTCAGCGAGGCGAGGGTCTCCTCCATCCAGACGCGCATGCGGTTGATCTCCTGCGCGTGGATCTCGAGGTCGGTCGCGGTGCCGCGGTCGCCCTGCATGGCCGGCTGGTGGATCATCACACGGGCGTTCGGCAGCGCGAGGCGCTTGCCCGGGGCGCCGGCGGCCAGCAGCACGGCGGCGGCGGAGGCGGCCTGGCCCAGGCACACGGTCTGCACCTCGGGGCGGATGAACTGCATCGTGTCGAAGATGGCGGTCATCGCTGTGAAGGAGCCGCCCGGCGAGTTGATGTACAGGGTGATGTCACGCTCGGAGTCCATGGCCTCGAGCACGAGCAGCTGCGCCATCACGTCGTCGGCCGAGGCGTCGTCCACCTGCGAGCCGAGGAAGACGATGCGGTCCTCGAACAGCTTGGCGTAGGGGTCCTGGCGCTTGAAGCCGTACGGGGTGCGCTCCTCGAACTGCGGGAGGATGTAGCGGGCGTCCGGGGTGGACTGGGTGGGCTTCGCGGTCGGGAGCCCGGCGGTGAAGTGGTTCATGTCTGTCTCTCCTGACGAGGTCGTGCGGTCCGCGGGCGTGGCCTCAGGCCTGCATGCCTCCGCCGCCGGAGACGGCGGTGGAGTGCTCGGCGATGTGGTCGATGAAGCCGTACTCGAGGGCCTCCTGCGCGGTGAACCACTTGTCACGCGCGTTGTCCTCGAGGATGGTCTCGAGGGACTGGCCGGTCTGCTCCGCGGTGAGCTCGGACATGACCTTCTTCATGTGCAGGATCAGCTGCGCCTGGATGCGGATGTCCGACTCGGTGCCGCCGATGCCGCCGGAGGGCTGGTGCATCAGGACGCGGGCGTGCGGGGTCGCGTAGCGCTTGCCCTTGGTGCCCGAGGAGAGCAGGAACTGGCCCATCGAGGCGGCCAGGCCGGTGGCCACGGTGACGACGTCGTTCGGGATGAACTTCATCGTGTCGTAGATGGCCATGCCGGCGGTCACGGAGCCGCCCGGGGAGTTGATGTACAGGTAGATGTCCTTCTCCGGGTCCTCGGCGGAGAGCAGGAGCATCTGCGAGCAGATGGCGTTCGCGTTGTCGTCGCGCACATCCGAGCCGAGCCAGATGATGCGCTCCTTGAGCAGACGGTTGTAGATGTAGTCCTCGCGCTGCGCCGGGTCCACCGACTGCATCCGGGGGGTGTGTTCCGTCATCACGGGTGCCTTCCTGTTGGCCTGCCGGGGTGGGGCGCTGCGCGGAGTCCCCGGGAGGGGCGGACGCAGGCCCTGCATCTGTGTCGAGCCTACTCATCCGCACCGCGCCCGTGGGGGCGCGCCGGGCCATTTCGCTGTTGGCGCGATGGTGGCCGGCGGAGCCGGCTCCGGTGCCGCGGCCCGGGGTCCGCTCGCCTG
>NZ_JBNFOB010000351.1:0-1543 GCF_057364565.1 Micrococcus sp. LASM2_SD2
AGGAACATGCGCAGGCGCTCCTCGGCACCCTCCCAGTCGTCCTGCGGGTACATCGGGGCCAGCAGCGGGTCCTTCCGACCGCCTCGACCGCCCGGACCTGCGCGCCGCCACGGAGTACTGACCGCCCGCCGCGCTGACCGTCCGCCCCCGCCACGGACCGCCCCCGACCGCCCACCGAACGACAGGGATCGGAGCCCCATGCAGTGCCCCCACTTCGACGCCGGCCGATGCCGCTCCTGCGCCCTGATGGGCGTGCCCTACGCGGACCAGCTGGCCCGGGCGGACGCGGAGGTCCGCGGGCTGCTCGCGGCGCACACGCACGCGGACACGCGGTGGGAGGCGCCGTTCGCCTCGGCCGAGTCCGGCTTCCGGAACAAGGCCAAGCTCGTGGTCACCGGCACGGCCGCCGAGCCGCGGCTCGGCATCCTGGACCCGGGCCAGCATCCGAAGCACCATGACGGCACGGGGTACGACCTGCGCGACTGCGGCCTCTACGAGCCCGGCATGCAGACCGTGTCCGACGCCGTGGCGAGGTGCATCGCCCGTGCCGGCCTGACGCCCTACGACGTCTCCGCCCGCACCGGCGAGCTGAAGAACGTGATCGTCACCCTCTCCCCGGACGCCGAGTGCATGGTGCGGTTCGTCCTGCGTTCCCAGACGCAGCTGGAGGCGTTGCGCGCCGACGTCCCCACGCTGCGCGGCGAGCTGGCGGCGCAAGGCGTCCCGGCCGTCGTTGTGACGGCGAATCTGCTGCCGCGGCACGTGGCGCTGCCCGAGGGCGAGGAGGAGATCCACCTCGCCGGCGGGCAGACGCTGACGATGCGCGTCAACGGGATCGGGCTGCGGCTGCGCCCGCAGGGGTTCTTCCAGACCAACACCGCGGTGACCTCCGCCCTCTACGCCGCAGCCGCGGCATGGGCGGACGAGGCCGCCGCGGACCTCCCGATGGACGTGCACCGCGTCTGGGACCTGTACTGCGGGGTCGGCGGATTCGCGTTCCACCTGGCGGGCGAGGACCGGCAGGTGTGGGGGCAGGAGGTATCCGTCGAGGCGATCGCCGCGGCACGCGTGACCGCCCGGGAGCTCGGACTGGACGACCGTGTGCGGTTCGACTCCGGCGACGCCACCCAGGCGCTGTCGTTCGGGAAACCGTCGCGTTCCGGGGCACGTTGGTTCGGGAAAGCGTCGAGTTCGGCGGCCGGCCCCGCGACTGCCGCCGCAGACGGCTCAGCCCCTCCGGCCGAGGCGCCCGACCTCGTGGTGGTGAACCCGCCCCGGCGCGGGATCGGCGCCGAGCTCACCGCCGCGCTCGAGGCCTCCGCGGTCCCGCTGGTGCTCTACTCGAGCTGCAACGCCAGGACCCTCGCGCAGGACCTGGAACGGATGCCGTCCTACCGGCTCGCCCGCGCCCGGGTGTTCGACATGTTCCCGCAGACCGCCCACGCCGAGACGCTCGTGCTGCTGCACCGGGGCTGAGCGGACGGACGGACCGGCGCCCTGCGCCCTGCCGGCGTGAGGCGGCGCTCAGCCGTCGCCCGCCGGG
>NZ_JBNFOB010000352.1:0-1536 GCF_057364565.1 Micrococcus sp. LASM2_SD2
CGCCGGCGGCGCGCAGCCGTGCGGCGTGGTGCTCCGCCACCGGCAGCCGGGTCGCCTGCTCCAGCCCGTCGCGGGTGAGCAGCATGTCCTGTGCCTGGGGGCCCAGCTTCGCGGCGGCCTTCGCGCGCAGGTTCAGCTGCGTCAGCACGGCGGCGACCGTCTCGGAAGGGTGGCCGGCGGCGCGCAGCCGGGAGGAGGCCGCCAGCGGGTCGGCAGCGTCGGCCGGATCCAGGGAGTCCAGGAGGGCGTGGCCGGCCGGGTGGAGCACCGGGTCGAGCGCGGTGGCGTCCTCAGCCGAGGACGCGGCGGCGGGACCGGTCCGGGGACGGACGGCCGCGGCCGGACCGGTGTGCACGGCCGGACGGGGAGGAGGTCATGCCCGCCACTCTACGGACCCCGGTGCGGCCGGTGCCCCGGACTGGCGGGCTGTCACTCGCATCACAAGAGGTCACGGCGGCAGTTCCCCGACCGTAGGATATGCGCATGACTCTGGACTTCGCACGCTCTGAGCAGTCGACCCTCGGGATCGAGTGGGAGCTCGCCCTGGTGGACGCCGCCACGGGAGACCTGCGCGCCGAGGCGCCCCAGGTGATCGAGGCCATGGCCCACGCGGCCGGCCTGGAGGACGCGGAGGACAACCCGCACGTCACCGCGGAGCTGCTCGAGAACACCGTGGAGCTGGTCACCGGCGTCCACCGCTCCGTGGACTCGGCCGTGCAGGAGCTCGGTGGCATCGCCGGAGACGTGCTGACCGCTGCGGAGGCCCGCGGCCTGCACCTGTACTGCCAGGGCTCCCACCCGTTCGCCGAGCCGTACATGCAGAAGGTCACGGACAAGGAGCGCTACGGCCGCATGGTCGAGCTGACCCAGTACTGGGGCCGGCAGATGCTCATCTTCGGCGTGCACGTGCACGTGGGGCTGGACGACGTCACGAAGGCGATGCCGGTGGTCAACGGCCTGGTGAACCGCTTCCCCCACCTGCTGGCACTCTCCGCGTCCTCCCCCTACTGGGCGGGCCTGGACACCGGCTACCAGTCCCAGCGCACCCTGATGTTCCAGCAGCTGCCGACCGCCGGCCTGCCGTTCCAGTTCGACCGGTACGAGGACTTCTCCGCCTGCGTGGAGGACATGGTGTCCTCCGGGATGATCGAGGACCCCACGGAGTGCCGCTGGGACGTGCGCGCCGTGCCGCGGCTGGGCACCGTGGAGATGCGGGTGTGCGACGGCATGGCCACCCTCGAGGAGATCGGCGCGGTCACCGCGCTCACCCAGTGCCTCGTCCATGACCTGTCCGCGAGCCTGGAGCGCGGTGAGACGGTCGAGGTCCTGCCGCCGTGCACGTGCAGGAGAACAAGTGGCGCGCCGCCCGGTACGGCATGGACGCCACCGTGATCGTGGACGCCCGGGGCACCCAGGTCCCGCTGGCGGAGCACCTGCCGGCGGAGATCGAGCGACTGACCCCGGTCGCCGAGCGGCTGGGCTGCGCGGCGGAGCTGGCCGGCGTCCAGGCGATGATCGAACGACGGCGGCGCCGCG